>JBIKPT010000195.1:0-5082 GCA_044357355.1 Chitinophagales bacterium | reverse complement strand
AACGGCTGTCACCATTATTATTCCTGCCAGAAATGAAGCAGCTAATATCGGTCATTTATTACACGACATCACTCAACAGGTTTATCCGACTCAACTAACAGAAGTAATTATTATAGATGATTTTTCTGAAGATGGCACCTACGATATTTGCCAGCAATATGCCAACCAGCATAGCTACATAAAAGTATATAAACTACAGGAAATTATTCCGGAAAACACGGCAACGGAAGCCTATAAAAAGAAAGCGATAGAAGCAGCCGTGCACCTTGCAAATGGAAAACTCATAATTACTACAGATGCTGATTGCAGACTGCAACAGCACTGGATTCACAGTATTGTTTCTTTCTATGAAATAGAGAACTGTGCTTTAATTGCCGCACCTGTTGGTTACTACAAAGAAAAAACGCGCTTTCAGCATTTTCAGGCGCTGGATTTTTGCGGTATGCAGGCAATTACCGGTGCATCGCTGAATATGGAAATGTTCAACATGGCAAATGGTGCCAATTTAGCTTATGAAAAACAAGCTTTTCTGGAAGTAAACGGCTATCAGGATATTGATAAAAAAGCAAGCGGTGATGATATGTTGCTGGTTTATAAAATTGCAAAACAGTTTCCGGATAGAGTTCGTTTTCTAAAAAACAAGGCTGCTATTGTACTTACAGAACCCATGCACACCGTACGGGATTTTCTGCAACAGCGTTTCCGCTGGACTTCCAAATCCACTTCTTATCAGGATAAGCGAATTACTTTAATTCTGGGATTGGTGTACTTATTTGTATTGAGCATCTGGATAAATGCATTTATGTTTTTTGGTAACTTAATTTATTCTTCACTGTTTCCGGACAGGACGCTGATTGCATTACTGAATTTTCTTTCTGTTTTTCTGTATTTGCTGATGTTGATTTTTCAGGTAATCTGCAAAACGATCATCGATTATAATTTTCTGAAATCCTCGTCTTGCTTTTTCAGCAGACAGGATTTGATGAATACTTTTTACAGTAGCGAGTTGTATCACATTTGGTATATACCATTTGTCGGCACACTTGGAAATATTTTGCAATACAAATGGAAAGGCCGAAAATTACGTTGAGCCATTCTAAAACCATATTAATTGCGCCTTTAGATTGGGGTTTGGGACATGCTACACGTTGCATGCCTTTGATTGATTTATTGCTACAAAAAAATTATCGTATAATTATTGCAGGCAATGGCGATTCTTTTTTTCTATTGAAAGAACAATATCCATCACTAACATTTTACGAACTGCCCGGCTATAATATTTCATATGCCGTAGGGAAAAATGCATCCTTTTATGCGCTGTTGCAAACTCCGAAAATATTAAAAACCATAAAAGCAGAAAATAAAGTAATTGAAGCAATTGCACAAAAAGAAAAAATAGATCTGATCATTTCTGACAACCGATATGGAGTTAGAAATAAGCAGGTGAAAAGTATTTTCATCTGCCACCAGATTGCCTTACAGGCGCCGAACAATTTTCAGTTTATGAATCCTGTATTTTTGAATTTGCACTTACGTCAAATTCATAAATTTGATGCGCTGTGGATTCCTGATGAAGCAAACGATTCGAATCTTTCCGGTAAATTATCACATGCTATTTCATTTAAAATTCCACATACATATATTGGTATTCAAAGCAGGTTTTTAAACTTTAAAAAGACAGCTTCATTTATAGATAATTTAAATTTTGACATACTGGTAGTGCTTTCCGGACCGGAACCGCAACGTAGTTTTTTAGAATCCGAATTGAAAAAGAAATTTATACATGAAAATTATAAAACCTTAATAGTACAAGGCAAAACGGAAAAACACACTTTAAAAGAAGAAAAAAACCTTACTACTGTTTCTTATTTAAACACCAATGATTTATATACTGCTTTACAAAAAGCGCAGGTAATTATTTGCCGTTCCGGTTATTCAACGATTATGGATTTGGCTGTGCTGGGAAAGAAAGCTATTTTGATTCCGGCAGAAGGGCAAACCGAACAGGAATATTTGGCTAAGACTCTCTCAGAAAAAGGATTTGCCATAGAATGCAAACAAGAAAGTTTAGATATTGAAAATGCGTTAGAAAGGTTGAAAACTATTGATGGTTTTTCGTTGGTTCGTGAGACAGGAAACAAGGACCTGGATCAATTAGAAATTGTGTTAGAGAAATATTTATAAGATATGCTACAATCTGCTAAAGATTCTTCGCTTCGTTCAGAATGTCAAATCCGGATTACTTAAACAAGGGCAAATGAATTAAATCTACTGATTCTTTGAAGAACAACTGGGTGGTTTTAGCAAAGCTTTCTGTGTAATCAGATACATAAAATGCACTTTTCCCTTTCTTTTCATAATTCACCAAACCGTGTTCAATCATGAATTTTTTAATTTGTATCGCTACAATTTCATTGGTTGCCAGCACATCTACCTTTTTATTTCTTGCCGCGTAAAATGCTTCGATTTCTTTTTTAATTAAAGGGTAATGCGTGCAGGCTAAAATCAGTGTTTCAATATCCTGCAATTCCGGTGCATTCAGATATTCCTCAATCACGAGGTGTGAAATTTGTCCGTCTACAAATCCCGATTCTATCATCGGTGCCAACAACGGTGTGGCAAGCTGTTGTACAATAACGCTTGCATCTTTGCTGTTAATTTTTGATTTATAGGCATTGGAATTGATGGTGCCGAGTGTTCCAATCACACCTACTTTCTTGTAATTTTTACGAATAACCTCTTCCACAACCGCATCAATGACATTAAACACATATGCTTTATCGCCGGCCATATTTTCCAGCATATCAAATGCCACTGATGAAGCAGTATTACAGGCAATGACCAATATTTTACATTCCTTAGACAACAAAAATGCACCGATGGTTTTTGTAAAATACCGAATCGTGTCAGCAGATTTATCACCATACGGCAAATGTGCGGTGTCGCCAAAATAAATCAGCGATTCATTGGGCAATTGTTCCAGAATGGCATTTGCTACGGTTAATCCGCCGATACCGGAATCAAATAAACCTATTGCTGCATGTGCGTTGTTATTCATAAAACAAATGTCTTAAAACTTAGGCATAAAACAAAAAAAACGTGCCGCAACAATTGCGGCACGCTGTTACTTATAATTTATACTAAATTATTTAGGTGTTGTTGCAGCCGGTGCCGGTTTAGGCTCTGGCAATTTTAAGTATGCTTTTAACAATGGTAATACATCATCAGATTCATCAGCAAACAAGATAGAACCTGCGCCTGAATCAAAAATATACGTATAGCCATTTGCTTTTGCTACCGCTTTGATTCCATCATTTGCTTTTTGCAAAATTGGACCGTACAATTTATCTTTTTTTGCTCCGATTTTTTGCTCTGCAGATTGTTGAAAATCTGTGATACGTTTTTCCAGATCCGCTAATTCCTTACCAACAATTTCTAATTGTTCTTCTGTCATTGTTTTAGCTTTTGCCTGCGCATCCGTTGCTTTCTTTTGGTATTCCATATACATTTGCTGACCTAATGCATCGAGTTCTGCTGCATATTTATCTACGGCTGAGTCTGCTTTTGCTGTTTCCGGCATTAAACCGATTAATTCAGATGAATTCAAATATCCGAATTTGTTCACTTTCTGTGCATACGTGCTTGATATTACTGCAATCATCACGATAATAATGGTACTGATTTTTTTCATTTCTGTTTATTTAATTTTTGTTTGGTTTAGTATAATTTTTTTGTTTAAATCTATTATTCAAATTACATGCCTAATTTTTTCAGGACTTCTTCGCTCACATCATATTGAGGATTTGTATAGAGCAATGCCGCGCCTCCGGATGCTTTATCAAATATAAAATCATAAGATCGCATTTGTGCAATTTTTTGTACAGCATCGAATACTTTGTCCTGAATTGGCTGAATTAATTCCTGTCTTTTCTTGAATAAATCTCCATTGTAGCCAAATCGATTTTTCTGCATATCTTTCAACTCATCTTCTGTTTTCACAATTTCATCTTCACGTTGCTTTTTCAAATCTGCAGTCAGCAAAAACTCTTCCGCCTGATATTTTGAATACATTTTTTTCAATGTCTCATTTTTCTGGTCTATTTCTTTTTGCCACAATGCCGCCTGGTCATCCAGTTTTTGTTGTGCAGTTTTGTAATCAGCTAATTTTTCAAGGATGTACTTGGTATCTACATACGCAAAACGCTGTGCATGCGCAGAAACAACGATGGCTGCAAAAAACACTATTGATAAAATAACTTTCTTCATAATTATATTTTTTTGTTGTTAGTCAACTTCAGCAATTATTCCGGTTCAAATCCGAGGATAAACGAAATATTTCCATTTTTACCTATGTAATCAAAAAATCCATTGCTTGTTTTTATCGGACTTCCATTAGCACTATCAAAACGTATGCCATAGTCAATACCAATCAAACCAAACATTGGCAAGATGGCTCGAACGCCAATACCTACACTCTTTTTCAGTTTAAACGGATTATAGTCCTTAAAGGTTGCGTACGTGTTTGCTGCTTCAAAGAAAACCAATCCGTAAATGGTGGCTGACGGATTCAGTGAGAACGGATACCTTAATTCCAACAGGAATTTATTGTAAATAGGATCACCACCAGACGTAGAATAATCACCCTCAAAACCACGATGGGCAATAATATCTGTACCAAATAAAGTGACGTTAGAAGGAATACCATTTCCACCTACCTGGAATCGCTCAAATGGAGTGGTACCCACTTTTTTGTTGTACGTTCCGAGGAAACCAAATTTTGCCGCAGTTCTTAATACTAACTTAGATTTACCTAAAGACTGATACCAGTCGATAGTTACTTTCCATTTGTGATATTCTATCAGTTTGTATTTTTCTGCGATTGATTTTCCATCAAAATTATTATCCTTTCTGAATAAGGAATACGGTGGTGTAAATTGTAAAGAAGCCTCCACTCTTGCGCCGCCGGTTGGAAAAACAGGCTGATTAATAGAGTTTCTGGAAATTGTGATTTTAAAGTTTAGATTGCTGAATTTTCCGCTATCCAATGCCTGATTATTTACAAAATAACGGTTGGAGAAATTA
>JBIKPT010000194.1:0-5097 GCA_044357355.1 Chitinophagales bacterium | reverse complement strand
AATAGCCACTGCACCTACTGCTAATGCAGCCACTTCTTTGCTTTGTGGGTCCCAGGCGTCTAAAATTCCGTGCTCATAATCAGAATCGCGGAAGTTTTTCTGCATGACCGTTTTGTGGTGCACGGCCCAGTGAAATCTCCAGAAATTATTTTTCTTTTTACCTTGTCCGTGGAGTACGTATTTATGGAAATACCATTCAAACGCATTGGAGAATAGCAGACCGTTTACAAAACCTAACATAATTGTCTAATTTGTATTAAAAGTAGTGATAAATTAAACAAAATAGATAAACAAAAGATAAAGAATGAAACAATTAAAGAAAAGCATTGTTACCTTTGTTTCAAGCTATGCAAGTACGTTCTGATCAATTGGAGGTGGGTTATTCTATTCAAATTTTTGAAAGTATTTCGTTAATTGAACCCAATAAGTGGAATTCAATAAATGAACATAATTCATTTTACCAAAAACATGAGTTTCTGGAAGTCATAGAACGCATTCATAAAGATTTATTGTTTCGATATGTCTTAATCACAAAAGAGGATAAAATTATAGCGGCACTTTATGTGCAGTTGTTGAATTTTTCGTATAAAAATCTGGTCAATTACTCAGATGATTCCTCTTCAGGATTGAAAGGTAAATTCAAGAAATTTATCGCCAGAAAAAATTCTAAATTACTCAATTTAGGCAATGTATTCTTTACCGGTGATAAAGGTGTCATTTGTCAGCAGGAAGAGCTGGTTATACCTCATATTCCTGAGATTTTCAAGGCTATTCATCGTTCATTTACAGTCAAAAAACCAACCGCGTTTTTGATTGCCAATATCTATTTACAAGACGAAGAAAAATGTATAGATTTTTGCAGCAGTGCTTTTCATCCGTTTAATACAGAACCGGATATGTTTATGACGGTTTCACCTAACTGGAATGTATTTGAAGATTACCTGAATGATTTGTCTTCAAAATACAGAGTTAGAGCCAGGAAAGTGTTGTTAGTCTCAGAACAGGTTATCATGAAAGAATTATCAGCAGAAGAAATTACTGCCACAAAACAACAAATGCAAGGATTGTATGACAATGTTATGAATCACGTAGCATTTAATATGGCGGTACTGAACATAGATTTTTTTGAAGAGATGAAGAAATTATACGGCAATCAATGTACGGTGTTAGGATATTATTTAAACAACGAATTAGTAAGTTTTGCCTGCCTGTTTCATGTAGACGTGAATATCTTGCATGTACATTATATCGGATTAAATTATGAGATAAACAAATTGTTTAAACTCTACAACCGCATGTTGCTCGACTTTGTGAAATTTGCCATTGAAAAAGGTAAAAAAAATATTCATTTTGGCAGAACAGCCACTGAAATAAAAACAACGATAGGTGCAGAACCTAAAGCATTGCATGCCTATCTGAAAATGAGTAATAGTTTAGTAAATTCTACACTTCCGTATTTTTTGAAACGCATTAAACCGGCAGAGTTTATTATAAGAAATCCGTTTAAATAATTTTATGTATTTAAAAAGTCATCGTAGCTTTTTCTGTTATTTGGTTCATGTTCATGATGCTCCATTATTTTGTCTTTAGCATTATTCTTAAATAGAAATGCTAATCCAAATCCAACAATTCCGCCAAATAAATGAGATTCCCATGAAATACCTTCTTTCAGTGGAAGGATTCCCCAAACCATTCCACCGTAAAATATGGCAACACCACTTGCCACGGCTATTGCTTTTATATCCATCCTGAAAAAACCACTAAACAACAAAAAAGAAGCAAGTCCATAAACAATTCCACTGGCACCAATATGGTAAGAGCTTCTGGCGAAAAGCCAAACAAGTAAACCAGTTAAGATGTAATTTAGAATCCAAACGGTGAGCGCCATTTTTTCATACATCACGAATAAAATCATCCCTAAAATTAAAACAGGAAGTGTATTTGAAATCAAATGATTCCAGTTTCCATGTATCAAAGGAGACGTGAAAATACCGAGTAATGTTGTGCTGTCTTTCGGATAAATACCAAGGCTGCTTACATCCAGATTCAAAACCAACTGTACAATAAAAACCACCCACATCAGTAAGACAAATACAACAGGAATTAGCCATTTTATTTTCATCAGAATATCATCAACCAAAAATAATCTGTAAAAGTTCAATTTTACTCATTTTAATCCAATGCACGCATTTTAATTTTAACATAAGTTGAATTTTTGTCAACAAAAAGAAATATAACGCATAACATGCTTATTTTAGCAAATAAAATTTTCAGATTCAATGATTATAGGCGTTCCAAAAGAAACAAAATTTAAAGAAAACAGAGTTTCCATCACTCCATTAATAACAAAAGAACTTATTAAGCAAGGATTTACCGTGATGGTAGAAAAAGGTGCAGGTCTACATTCTTTTTTTAATGATGATGATTATTCAAATGCCGGTGCATCGATTATTCCTCAAAAAGAATTGCTTTATGAAGGTGCAAATGTGATATTAAAAGTAAATGCTCCGCAAACAGATGAAATTGCATTAATGAAAAATGGAGCAGTTCTTATCTCATTTATGTGGGCAGCTACCAATCCGGAGCTTGTAAGTGCCTGTGAAAAAGCGGGTATCACTGCATTTTCTATGGATGCCGTTCCGAGAATTTCCCGTGCTCAAAAAATGGATGCATTATCATCTCAGGCAAACCTTGCCGGATACAAAGCGGTCATCATGTGTGCAGATACGTTAGGGAAAATATTTCCGATGATGACAACTGCAGCAGGTACTATCAAACCTTCTAAAGTGGTGATCTTCGGAGCAGGTGTTGCGGGTTTACAAGCCATTGCCACTGCTAAACGATTAGGTGCCATTGTGGAAGTATCAGATATTCGTCCGGAAACAAAAGAACAGGTACAATCTTTAGGCGGTAAATTCATTGAAGTGAAAGGCGATGACACGATCAAAATGGAAGGTGGTTATGTGAAAGGTGTATCGGATGAATTTCTGAAAAGACAACAGGAGTTGGTGGGTAAACATGTTGCAGAAGCTGATATTGTGATTACAACAGCTTTAATACCAGGAAGAAAAGCACCGGTTTTGGTAACGGAAGAGATGGTGAAATCAATGAAGTTTGGTTCAGTGATTTTGGATATGGCTGTAGAACAAGGTGGAAACGTAGTTGGCAGCAAACTCAATGAAAACGTAAATATCAATGGCGTTACAATTATCGGCGAAGGTAATATTCCATCTTTGTTGCCAATGAACGCCAGTGATTTATATGCAAAAAATATTCAGACTTTATTATATCATTTAGCTACCAAAGATGGTTTTAAATGGGAAATGGAAGAAGAAATTACGAAAGGAAGTTTGATGGTTCATAACGGAACAAAGGTTCATCCTTCATTGTTTCAATAATTCTACAATTCAATAATTCATTAATTCAATAACATGGAAATATTCGATTTTTTTGTACAAAACCGCGAAATGATTTACTTCATAATTCTTGCCGTTTTTGTAGGTATTGAAGTAATCGGCGGCGTGCCAACCGTATTACATACACCATTAATGTCTGGTGCAAACGCTATACACGGAGTGGTTATCGTTGGTGCCATCATTGTGATGCTGGATACAGAACCGGATAATTATTTCGGTCTTGGCTTAGGATTTTTAGCCGTTATATTAGGAACACTCAACGTTGTGGGTGGATTTGTCGTGACAGACAGAATGCTGGAAATGTTTAAGAAGAAATAAATTGAAATAATTAAACAATGTAACAATATACCAATGACAGGATTTTAATAGGTATATTGATAAATTAGTAAATAAGTAAATTAAAATAATGAAAGGACTTTTAGAAATATGTTACTTAATCGGTTCGGTGACTTTTATCGTTGGCTTGAAGATGATGGGCAATGCGAAGACCGCACGGAAAGGAAATTTAATCGGTGCATTTGGTATGACGATTGCCATTTTAGGTACAATCTTTTTATATGATTTTGACAGAACACATACTACGTTCAGCGCTTTTAAGCTCGGCTTAATCCTTTCTGCAATTTGTATCGGTACTGGAATCGGCTGGATGACGGCAAAGAAAGTGGAAATGACCAAAATGCCTGAACTGGTTTCTATGTTCAACGGTATGGGTGGCGCTTGCGCTGCATTAATCGGATTAACGGAATATCAACACAATATCGGAAAACCTACAGCCTTATCCTTTATTGTAGCAGGTATGGTTATTGGTACTATTTCGTTTTCCGGTTCTATAATCGCTTATTTAAAGCTGGCCGGGAAAATGAATGCGCCTGTTCGTTTACCACAATATAATTTATTAAACAATATTGTTTTATTTATTGTAGCAGCATTTTCTGTCTTTATTATTATTCAAAACCAAACTTTACCGGTTTCCATCATTTGGGTATTATTTGTAATTGCTATTATTTACGGTGTATTATTTACCATTCCAATTGGTGGTGCAGATATGCCGGTAGTTATTTCATTATTAAATTCATTCACCGGTTTAGCAGCAGCTTTCGGTGGTTTCTTATACGATAACAAACCAATGTTGACTGGTGGAATCTTAGTAGGTTCTGCTGGTACGCTATTAACATTAGCCATGTGTAAAGCCATGAACCGTTCGTTAACCAGCGTTATTTTCGGTGCATTTGGTGGCGGAAGCGCAGCAGCAGCAGGTGATTCTGCAACTGGCGGAACTATCAAAGATATTCAGGTATCGGATTTAGCCGTGTTGTTGAATTATTCTAAAAAAGTCGTAATTGTTCCCGGTTATGGTTTAGCAGTAGCACAAGCACAGCATGTAATCCATGAGTTAGAAAAATTACTGGAAGAAAGAGATGTAGAAGTAAAATACGCGATTCATCCGGTGGCTGGTCGTATGCCAGGACACATGAATGTATTGTTGGCTGAATCTAATGTAGAGTATGAAAAGCTGGTAGAAATGGAAGATATCAATCCTGAATTTGCACAAACTGATGTGGTGCTGGTAGTAGGAGCGAATGATGTGGTAAATCCGGCTGCAAAAACTGACCCGAGTTCTCCAATTTACGGAATGCCGATTTTGGAAGTTGAAAATGCTAAGAATATAATCGTCAACAAA
>JBIKPT010000193.1:0-5121 GCA_044357355.1 Chitinophagales bacterium | reverse complement strand
GATATTCGCATACTTCCGGAACATTTAAAAAAAGTGGCTAAGAAAATCAAACACAAAAAACAATTACAATATTCTTACAGAGATGGCGGATGGTCAATAGAACAAATCATACACCATACAGCCGACAGCCACATGAATGCTTTTATTCGTTTCAAGTTGGCTTTAACTGAAAATAATCCGACTATAAAAGCTTATAATCAAGATTTATGGGCAGAAACTGCTGACGTGCAATTGCCTGCAAAAACGGCGATTCGCTTGTTAAAAGCATTGCATGCAAAATGGACTATTTTATTGGAAAACATGGATAAGAATGATTTTAAACGCACCTATTTTCATCCTGAATACAATACGACTTCTTCTTTACAAGATGCACTTGCTGTTTATGCTTGGCACGGAAAGCACCATGTTGCACAAATTGAAGTAGCACTTAAAAACGAACCCGTTAAAGAAAAAAAAGAGAAGAAAGCTAAAAAAGAAAAAGAGAAGCAATCAGAGAAAAAAGAAGTGAAGAACGAAGAGAAGAAGAAAGAGAAAAAATAAAATTCGCATAAAAGGAAAGTCATCGTTAAACGATGACTTCCTTATTTTATGTTGGTTTGTAATAACGAAAAGAATCCTACAACGATAATCGTGACACGATTTACTTTTTTACACCAATTATTTTCAACACATCCCAAATATTTTGATACCAGAATTTCCACTTGTTATTTTTGGCCTGTAATTCTTCTCTTTCCCAGAAATGCAAATCAGAAACCGTGTACAAATAACCGAAATCATAAACAGTCTTACTTTTCTTTTCTGCTGCAATGGAAGAAAGTGCGTATCGGTAATTATTTTCTTGTTGTTTTACCAATGTCAAACCTCTTTCTCTTATTGATTTTGCAGCATCCAAAAAATGCTGAACCGAAATATTGGTTTTGTTGATGCTGTTAATTCTACTGCCAATCAAATAGGATAAAGTATTTTTTCGGTGATCGGCACGTAATGCCGTAACATCTAAACTCAGCAACAATTCATCTACCAGTTCATTGCTTTTCACCAATGAATACGCCGATTTTAGTTGATTGTATAGCTGTATAAAACTATCCAATTCGCAGTCATATTTATTTTGCAGGAATTCTAATTCTGATTTTGTTGCTTTATTGAGAATGTATTTATAAGCAAACTCAGGTCGTGGATGGAATTCGAAATTCAACTTGCCACCAATTTCATCTGTGATCGTTTGTGCTGTTAATATTTTTATTAGTTGTTTGTCTTTGATAAAAGACTGTTGTAGTATGTTAGCTTTTTCTGCATAATCAATAATTGCAGCATCTTTTATTACAGCTTCTAAAAATTGTAAAGGATGTGGTTGTGTTTGATTGTTCCAGCACCAGCGCGCAATGCTCCAGTCTATCAGCCAGTGGTTCCATTCCCAACCAGACGAAAACGTTAAGTGTCTGTCAATTCCTAAAGAATCACAATACAAGATATACTGCAATCGTGCTTCTAAATAAGGTGTTAAAAACATCGGCACCGAATTATCAAACGTAATCCAATAGGCAGATTCCGGAAAATACCAGGTGTCTCTGTATTGGTTACTTTCTATCAACAAATTTCTTAGATGCGAAAAATCTTTATTGCGATACACTGGCGTGCTTGAATCCTGCATAAAACATTACTGTATGTACAAACAAAGCATATGCGCTTTCTATATCGGTGCGCTTTGTCTTTTTTGATTTTTCACCAGACATCAAGTATTCATCTTTCACCACATGTTTCCGGCTGGTTAATTTTACTTTGTATTTTTCCAGATTATCAAAGAGAAACTTTTGCTGTTCGTGCAGTTTGTCTTCATCTTTATGTGTGAATTCAGTCGTTGCAAATTCCACATTCAAGACATCCCAATTTATTTGCATTAACTGATCAATGTTACTCAATATTTGTGTTTATTTTTTTCTAAAGGATTTAGGAAACTTCTTATACAACTGAAAGGCACGTTGTTGTATCATATGAAACGACATATCTGCACCACAAATTACACCACGCTCATGTACGTAGTCAACAATAGATTTCATGTATAGAATCCAGGTTTCCATTTTTATGCTGCGCAATAAATTAAACTAGAAATAATTTTGCCCGTTTCGGCACAACCAATCAATATAGGTTTTTACTTCTGCTGCTCCGTTTGGTGTATTTTCGTTTAATAGCGCTTCCGTAATTTCTAAAGGATGCATCGCATGAATATGAAATCCTATCTTGTCAAAACGCGGTGTAATCGTTTCTGTAAATGTATCTAACACATAATTCGATAAATCAGGAAGGATGGTTTCTTTAGGATGATAAAACTGAAAGCCTAATTTATTTTGCAGGAAATAGTAAAGTCCATTCGATAACCCTTTTTCTGATTGCGAAGTGACAACTATAGTACTAACATTATTTTCTTTTGATGATTGAATTGTAAACTGCTGTGTCGCCTTTGTATTGGCATCTTAAAGCGTTTTATAACTATTTAATCTTGATCTAATTGAAATACAATTTTCCAATTCGCATCCTTTTCCTTATCTGTGATAAGTGCCCTACTTTGTTGCAGCAACGCAGAAACATCCTGTATTGTATAGTGCATTAACTTCAAATTTTTTAAAGCACCTTTGTCAAAAAAAATAGTAGCAGAAAATACGAACGATGCACAACACATCATTAGCAGAATTAAAATGTATTGCTGTTTCTTCATATTGCAATATAAGAATTAATTTGTTTTAGCGGCAAACAATTCAGCGAGTTTAGCGGCAAGCTCCTCGCCTCTTAAGTTTTTGGCAATTACTTTTCCTGATTTATCTAACAAAAATGTAGCAGGAATTGATTGAACGCTGTAGGCTTGTGCCGGTGCAGATTGCCAGCCACCAAAATCGCAACCATGGTTTTTCCAGATTAAACCATCTTTCTCAATCGCTTTTTTCCATTGTGCTTCATTGGCATCTAATGAAACGGAAAAAACTTCAAAACCCACTGACTGATATTGTTTATACAGCGCTACCACATTTGGATTTTCCATGCGACAAGGCTGACACCAGGATGCCCAAAAATCAACTAATACATATTTTCCAAGCAAGTTTTTTAATTGAATAGAATCGCCGTTTGGATTTTGCAATATAACATTCGGTGCTTGTGTATTTAATGCCACGCCGCCTTGTGTTTCCGCCAGCAATGCATCTCTGTATTGTTGTGTTTCTTTATACCATACATTGATATATTTTGAATCAGGAGCCGCCGTGTGCAGCTTTTCGGTAATATCCACCAGATATGGAATTTCATCCTGCATCATGGGTCCCAAATAATTTAAACCGAAACAGGCTACTTCATTGATTCTTTCCTTTTCGATAAAGTCTTTAATAAATGAAACGTACGCTTTCTTCTGGTTGTTAAATATAATTTCCAGCGAATCTTTGGAACTTGCGTCTGCAGCTTTTAGTCTGGCAAACGTAGAATCCAATTCATTAAATCGCAGTTTTGTATCCAGATTCAGTTGTTTTATAGATGCAGAGCCTTCACTTCCTTTTACTTTGTAATCTTCCAGTTTCGCTAAATCAGCTGTGATAGAAATTTTATCTTTTTCCTCAATAAATAAGAAAATAGATTTTACAGCATCATCACCAAAACGTAATCTGTAAATTCCTTTAGACGCGTAATTTTTCAATTCAAACTTATCATTTTTTATAGATGCCGTATCTATCACCAACGGTGCGGTGCCGGTTAAATCTTCTAAATATACTTTTACACCTTCTGCTTGTTTAATAGTTCCGTTAATTTTGTAACCTTTAAAGTTTTTACAGGAAGCCAGCAAGAATATACATGCAGCGATAAATAGAACTTGAGCGAATGAATTGTTATTGCGTTTCATAAATAGATTATGTTAATTTTTCTTCTAAAAGTTTAGTTGTTTTTTTAGGGTCGGCTGCGCCTCGAGAAAGTTTCATTACTTCACCCATAAATAAATTGATATTGCCTTTTTTACCGTTTTTATATTCTTTTACTTTAACAGGATATTTTGACAACGCCTGGTCTATCCAGTTTGTCAGTTCATCTGTATCGGATGATTGTACCAGATTTAAATCTTCAGCAATAGCAACGGCAGATTTTGTAATGCCTTCTGTATATGCTTTAAACAACTTTTTTGCACCTGAAGAACTAATGATATTTTCATCTATCAGTTGTATGATTTCTGCAAGTTGTGCCGGCTTTACAGTAAAAACAGAAAACGACAGGTTGTTTTCGTTTACAAATGATTTCACTTCATTTATCACCCAGTTGGCTGCTGATTTATAATTGTTGGTATATTTTATTAATTCCAAAAAATACAAGGCCACTTCGCGTTCATCAGTTAGAACATGTGCGTCATATGCCGACAACTTATACTCACTGATAAATTTCCCCTGCAGTTCTTTGGGCAACTGCGGCATGGCTGCTTTAATAGCTGCAATCGTCTGTTGTGTGATGACCACCGGTGGTAAATCCGGTTCCGGAAAATAACGGTAATCATGCGCATTTTCTTTGCTTCTTAATGGAAACGAACTGCCGTCTGTCGGATTAAAACCGCGCGTTTCCTGATCAATCGTACCACCATTTTCATAAATTTCTATCTGACGTTTCACTTCTACATCTATCGCACGTTTTACATTTCTGATGGAATTCATGTTTTTCACTTCCACTCGATTTCGGTAAGTTGTCTCTCCTTTAAAACGCACAGACACATTCGCGTCACAACGCATGGAACCTTCTTCCATATTGCCATCACAAATATCAAGATAACGCACTATTTTTCTGAGTTCAGTAATATAGGCATATGCTTCATCGCTGCTGCGAATATCCGGCTCAGAAACAATTTCTATCAATGGCACACCGGCACGGTTTAAATCAACCAGCGAATACTGTTCATCCAGTTCGTGATTGTTTTTTCCGGCATCTTCTTCCATGTGAATACGAGTAAGCTTTAGCTGCTTTTTTTCACCATTTATTTCTATCTCCACAAAACCACCGGTACAAATCGGCGCTCTGTCCTGCGAAATCTGATAGCCTTTCGGTAAGTCTGCATAAAAGTAATTTTTACGGTCAAAATGATTTTCTTCCGTAATGATACAATTC
>JBIKPT010000191.1:0-5132 GCA_044357355.1 Chitinophagales bacterium | reverse complement strand
CTACCGGTGTTGTTACTTTTTCTTCTTCTACTTTAATTTCATTTTTTGTAATCGACTCTACAAACAATGCATCCTGATTGGATAATGCTTCTTCGTCTCTTAATTTGAAACCTCTGATCAACAAACCGATACCGGTTGCATAAATCGGACTATCCACATCTGCTACTTTTGTGGTAGTAAGATGTTCTCTCGGCAACCCTAATCGTGCACTTTGTCCCGTTTCAGATTCTGTTAATTGAGTAAGATGCTGCAATTGAGATCCACCGCCGGTTAATACGATGCCGCCGATTAAGCGTTTATCAAATTTGGATAAATTTATCTGGAAGGCTACGTGTGCTAAAATTTCTTTTACGCGCGCAGAAATCACTTTGGATACTGCTAATAAATTTACTTCATTTCTTCCGATTGCTCTGGTGCCACCTTCGCCTTGAATAGAAACGTGTTTGTTTCGCAACTCTTCAAATGGAATAGCAGAACCGTAACGAACTTTCAATACTTCTGCCTGTTCTTTTAATATTCTGAAATTGCGTAAATCTTCTGTAATGATATTTCCACCAAATGGAATTACGGCAGTATGACGAATCACAAAATTTTCAAATATTGCAATATCTGTTGTTCCGCCGCCAATATCTACTAAACAAACGCCACCTTCAAGTTCTTCTTTACTCAACACAGCATCTGCAGAAGCTAATGGTTCCAGTTCTATGCTGGCTACTTCTAATCCTGCAATGGTAATGCAACGTTCAATATTTTGAATGGCAGTTTCCGCACCGGTAATAATATGGAAGTTTCCTTCCAGACGAATGCCCATCATTCCGATTGGTTCGCTGTAAATTCCCGGCTCATTGTCTACGATGTATTCCTGTGGCAAAACATGCAGGATTCTGTCGCCCGGAGGCAATGCCAGTTTGTACATTTCATTTTTCAGTTTCTGAATATCTTCGTAACTGATCCATGTGTTGTTATTATTACGTGTTAAAATACCACGGTGCTGCAAACTTTTAATATGCTGACCGGCAATACCCACATGCACTTTTTGGAATTTAATTCCCGATTGGCGCTCTGCGTCCATTACTGCTTTCTTAATCGACTCTACTGTTCTTGCAATGTTGACCACCACACCACGCTGCACACCGAAAGACGGACAATTTCCGATGCCCATAATTTCAATTTTTCCAAATTGATTTCTTCTTCCCACTAATGCAGCAATTTTTGAAGTACCTATATCGATGGCACAAACAATATTTTCTGTTGGGTTTTCTAAATTTTTTTCCATATCGGAGTTGGTTACATTATTAACTTGCATATTTCTTAATTTTATTTCAAACAAACGACTTGATTTTTATACATTATGTTTATAACCTTATAATAATCCCAGCCTACTTTTTTCAGAACATCAAAATAAAAAACATCTAATCGTTTAATTTTTTGTTCGATGTTCTTATCATCACCGAAAAGAACGGTACAATTTCCAAATCTTGGAATCAGTTCCACCTGTCCATTTGCATTGATATTATACTGTCCTATCATTGCACTCCAGAGCTTGTTTTTATTGACCTTTTGAACGATATTATAAATTCTTTTCAGTTCAAAACTTGTAACTGTAACAACCGAGTCTGCCTTTTCTGTTATATTTCCTGTAACCACCGGTACTTTTGCCGCATAGTTAGAAGTCACCGGAAATTTGACTCCTTTTTCGTCTAAATAAAATGATTGACCTTGTAAATTATAAACGCGCAATAAAGGAGTACGTTGTTCGATTTTAATATTTAAATTACCATTGTCATCCGTATATGCCTGAGAATTTTTTACCTGTGGAATTATTCGTACTGCTTTTTCAATTTGTTCTAACTCTTTACCTGAAAGAATTTTACCTTTTACCTCAAAGCGATTTTCTATTAACTGCAAGACCTGAATTTTATTTACAAAGAACAATCCATTCCATTCATCAATTCCAATTTTCACTTTCTGAATCCTGCTTTGTTCGCGGTTAATTTTTGCCATGACTGCCAAAAACACAAACATCGCTAACCCAAAAAACATGGATAGTCTGATAATGATATTTTTAGCCGTTTTATTCATATATCGTTATACTTTATTCGTCATTTTTAAGCAATAATAAATTTTTAATTGCAGATACTTTGGTATCTATATCTCCTGCGCCCACCGTAAGTACTACCTGTAAGCTATTATCTGTTTTCAAGATATCTACCAACTCCTCTTTAGCAACGATTGATTTATTTGCTATGGTTACTTTATCCAAAATTATCTGACTGGTTACGCCTTCCATTGGTTTTTCTCTAGCCGGATAAATATCGAGTAAGAAAAGCTCATCTGCTTTTGACAGAGACACGGCAAATTCATCACACAAATCTTTCGTTCTGGAAAATAAATGAGGCTGAAAAACAACGGTCAGTTTTCTATCCGGATATAATTCTTTAGCTGCTGAAATAGTAGCATCCAATTCTCTGGGATGGTGTGCGTAATCATCAATATATACAAATTTATCCGTGCGCACATGCGTTTCAAATCTGCGTCTGACACCTTTAAAAGTAGCGATGGCACTTTTGATATCATCTTCTGAAACACCAATATTTAAAGCTATTGCGATGGCACCTACTGCATTTTCGATATTGTGTTTTCCGCCATAATACGATATAATGTCTTTTATAATTCCATTCGGATGCACTACATCAAATGTATATACGCCGTTGTTTATTTTAAGATTTTTGGTGTAATAATCTGCTGTTGTATCAATTAAACTATATCTATAATTTTTAACGTCTTTGTTTAAAATTCTGTCGGCCACTGCGTTATTGGAAATCAAAATGCCGTTTGGACGCACTTTATTGCAAAACTGGTGAAATGAATTTTCTATGGCTTCGAGATTACCGTAAATATCGAGGTGATCAGTATCTACAGAAGTAATGAGTGCTATATTAGGTTCCAGATTCAAAAATGAACGATCAAATTCATCTGCTTCTGCGACGGCATATTCATTTCCATCAATAAAATTAGAATTAAAATTTATGCAAATACCGCCTAAAAATGCAGCTACACTTTTATTTGCTGAATGTAAAAGATGTGCAACTATTGATGATGTTGAGGTTTTTCCATGTGAACCTGCTACAGAAATATTAAACATGGAATTGGCTGCCAAGCCCAATATTTGGGCACGTTTCAGTAGGGTATACTCATTTTTCAGATACCAGTTATATTGCTGATGATCTTTAGGAATAGCCGGTGTGAAAATAATCAACTCTGCTTTTTTATCTAAAGTTTCTATGTTGTCATCAAATGTTATGCCGATGCCTTCTTTTTCCAATTCATCAGTTAATGCCGTACGTGTTTTATCGTAACCGGAAACTACCTTACCATGCAACTTGAAATAGCGTGCAAGTGCACTCATGCCAATGCCACCGATGCCAAGAAAATAGATACGTTGTATGGTTGATAGGTTAGTCATTGAATTGTCTGAATTTGGATCTATTAGATTTTAGGATTGTTGGATTTCGTTAATTATACTATTCACAATATCATTTGCTGCATTTGTTTTTGCTAATGCTTTAATGTTGTCGGATAATCCTACTAGTTTTATTTCATTTTTTGATATTTCTAAGAGCACGTCACCCAACTTCTCTTTTGCTTCTGTATCCTTAACCAAAATAGCAGCATTTTTAGTCACCAATGCCATTGCATTTTTAGTCTGGTGGTCTTCTGAAACATTGGGTGAAGGAATAAGAATAGTAGGCTTTCCAACAATACACAACTCTGAAATGGACAATGCTCCGGCGCGCGAAATTATTATATCTGCCGCACTGTACGCCATATTCATTTCACGAATGAACTGATGAATTTTGGTGTATGACAGATTATTCCCTTTTGTTCTTTCAATAATTCCATCATAATAAATTTTTCCTGTTTGCCATAATAACTGAAAACCGCTCGCGGAAAATAATTCGATATTCTTTTCAATAGATTCATTGATGGTTCTGGCACCTAAGCTTCCACCAATGATTAATACTGTTTTCTTATCTTTTTTTAAATCAAAGAAGGCAAGCGCTTCCTCTTTGGAAGGCAAGGTTGCTGTGATATCCTTTCTTACCGGATTTCCGGTTAATACTATTTTTTCGTTTTTAAAAAACCGATTCAGGTTATCGTAGGCTACAAATATTTTCCGGGCAAATTTTGAAAGAATTTTATTGGTAATTCCCGGATATGAATTTTGTTCTTGTATGAATATTTTAATGCCCAGTAATGCTGCGATAAATAAAATCGGTCCGCTAGCGTAACCACCGACACCAATACAAGCATTTGGCTTAAACTTACAAATCACATTAAATGCCTGCACTAAACTTTTTATCAATTTAAAAGGAAACAATAAATTTTTAAGGGTGAGGCTTCTTTGCAAGCCTACAACTTCCAAACCTATGATTTTATATCCTGCTTGCGGCACTTTTTCCATTTCCATTCTGCCGCTCGCACCCACAAATAATATCTCGCAAGATGGCAACTGATGCTTCAATGCATCTGCAATTGCCACTGCAGGAAAGATATGTCCGCCAGTGCCGCCGCCTGCAATAATGAATTTGTATTTTTTAGCTATACTCACTTTTATATTTATTTGATTCTCACATACGCACTGCTGTGCGTATTTACATTATCCATGAATTTCGTCTACGATTTTTTTCTTGTCTTTTTTAGCTGTTACAGGAGCTACTGTTTCGCGTTCATCAATATGCCTGCTGACACTTAAAATAATTCCTATGGCAAATGCATTAAACCAGATACTGGTTCCACCCCAACTTATAAATGGCAAGGTGATTCCGGTATTTGGCAACAAATGCACATTGACACCCATATGTATCACTGCTTGCAGCACCATACTGACACCCAACCCAACAGCCATGAGTGCGCCAAATGCGCGCGGACTGTTTTTTACCAGAAGTATCAGTCGCCACATAAAAAACAAATACAGAAACAACACGAATGCTCCACCGAGCAAACCGTATTCTTCTATTAATGTAGAATAAATAAAATCCGAGAAGGCATCCGGAAGGAAGTTGCATTGCGTGCTTTTTCCAGGTGCTATTCTGAATAAACCACCTTTTGCAATTGCGATATAAGCTTGT
>JBIKPT010000192.1:0-5132 GCA_044357355.1 Chitinophagales bacterium | reverse complement strand
AAAAAATATATTTCGATTTTATAAAAACAGCCATGGACAAAACCTACAAACACGCTAACGGAAAAGTGCCGAATGCAGTTGCTTCCGGACTTGGTATGGCTTTTCTGTTCAGAGTGACCAAAGATTCAAAATATAAAAAAGCCTGCGATAAAATATATGCAGATTACTTAAAAATTAAACGCACCAAAGAAGGTGCAGTTTCGCACTTGCCGGCACACCGGGAACTATGGGACGATACTGTTTTTATGATAGGTCAATTTATGATGGAACTCTATAAAGCTACCGGCGAAGAGAAATACATGGATGAATTGTATAAACAAATCAGTTTACACAGAGAAAAGCTGCAAGATAAAAGTTCAGGCTTGTGGGTACACGGCTATGATGAACAAAAGAAAGGACACTTTTCCTTTGGCAGTCAGCTAAATTGGGCGGATAAGGAAACAGGAAAAAGTGCTGAAATCTGGGGTCGTGGCAATGGCTGGGTGGTCGTTACCTTAGCGGATGCACTGGAAACGATGCCGAAATCAAACACACATTGGAATGAATTAGCAACTTATTTAAAAGAAATGATTGCCCATTTGCCTGAAATGCAAAAGAAGGAAAACGGACATTGGTATCAACTGCCGGTTAGGAACACTGTTCCCGGAAATTATATCGAAAGCTCCAGCACAGCGATGTTTGCATACGGAATTTCTAAAGCCGTGCAAATGGAACTGGTTACTGATGCCACTTATGCGGAAAGCATCGCACTTGCCTATAAGGGCTTAAGGAATTACAGTGTTAAAGAGTTACCGGATGGCTATATCACTACCAAAAACGTATGCAAGGGCACCTGTATCGGTGATATGAATTACTACCTGAAACGAAAAGTAAAGGACGAGAAACCCTATAGTATCGGTATGTTTATTAACTTCGGTAGGAATTATCAGGCCATGGAGCAATGAATCAATGTAATAATGAAATAATGGCTGTGCGATTGCTGATTCTATTTTTATTGCTGACTTCAATATGTCCCTTTACTCTTGCGCAACAACCGGTTATCACCAACCAATATACCGCAGATCCTTCCGCGCGGGTGTTCAACGACACATTGTATCTCTATCCTTCACATGATAAGGAAAATGCCAAATGGTTTAACATGAGTGACTGGCATGTATTTTCTTCAACAGACATGAAAAACTGGACAGATTACGGGGTGGCATTATCGCTGGACAGCATAAAATGGGCGACAAAATATGCGTGGGCGCCTGACTGTTTGCAGCACAACGGACAATATTTTTTTTATTTCCCTGCCGACAGGGATTATATCGGTGTGGCTGAAAGTAATACGCCATACGGCCCATTTAAAGATGCCATAGGCAAACCGCTGATTACCCGCCAAACACCCGGAGTGATGGCGAACAGAGCACTTATAGACCCGTGTCTTTTTATGGATGATGATAATACACCCTATCTTATTTTTGGTCAGAACTATGTTAATATTGTAAAATTAAATGACAATATGATATCATTTAGTGATACGGTAAGAACGATAAAAGGTGTCTCGAAATTCTTTGAAGCACCGTGGATGCATAAGTATAATGGCAAATATTATTTATCTTATTCCGGCAAACCTAAATTGGCTGTAAGGGCCAAGATACATTATGCAATTAGTGACAGTCCTTATGGGCCTTTTGAGCATAAAGGTATAATTCTAGATAAAGTCAATAGCGGAACTAATCATTCTTCTATTGTTGCCTATAAAGGACAATGGTATTTGTTTTATCATAATTCAAATTTATATTTTACCAATAACCCAAATGCAAAAAAAATAAATAAAAAGAAATGGTACAGACGTTCTGTTAGTGTGGATGAACTAATAATAAATAAGAATGGTACTATTCAAAAGATAAGGCACAATAAAAACAGAGTGAAAAAGAATACTGAATGATAAATGTAGCCCGTTTTATATCAAAAAAATCTCAAAGATGATATTTAATTTAGAAATTGTAAGCATTATAATATAACAAAAGGGATGTATTATCAACAAGTTTTCTAATAAACTTAAACAATACTTATTTAGAAGTAGTACAATTTTACACTTTTTAAAATTTACGAAGTCTTTTTAAAATAAATTGCAATTCATACATAACTATTGATATTCAAATTCATGTTTGTTTGTTTAGAAAATATTACTCTTTAAATTCAAACCATTCTTCATTTACACCATCTCTGGTAATATAAATAAAGATTGTCTCTAAACGCTGGCGAGCCCAGGGTGTTTTACGCAAGAAAGTAAGACTGGATTTAACAGAAGGTTCATTCTTAAAACAATTTACCGGCACCTGATCATATAAACCATCCCAGCTGTAATATGCCAGTAAATAAAGAAGCATTTTTTCCAGAGTGATACCATGTAATGGATTATTTTGCTGAGCTTCAGGCATAAATTGACTATTCTTTCTTTTTGCAGATCTAATATAGGCATAATTGTAAAAAAGTTATCTTGCAGTCTCAATATAATCTGTAAAATATGCAAATAAAATCAGCTGCAGTTAACACACTACCCCTTATTTCCATTATCCTGCTTAGCTCCTGCAGTTTCAATAAATTATTTTTACAACCCACAAAAATTCCTGTTTCCACTCAAAAGCTTTGGATAAAGTCCGCTACAGACTCCGTACTCGTTCTGTTTTCCGGTTCAAATCATCAGCCTGTTTTTATTAAAAACAATACCGATACCATTTCTTATAATTTCACTATAGAAAGTGTATTGTATAAAAGCAAAAACGGAAATACATTAAATGGCTGGTTTTTAAAACCTAAAAACACAACGGCCACCTCTACCCTGTTACATCTGCATGGAAATGCCGGCTGCTTACTGAGTCAGTTTAAAGCAATTTCTCCACTGGCAGAAAAAGGATTTCAGATTTTTATGTTTGATTACAGTGGTTTTGGTTTTTCAGAAGGCAAGCCCACCCGAAACAATGTACTCACAGATGCGCTTTCTTCACTCGATTATTTAAAAAACAGAGAAGACGTGCACCATACGAAACTTCTTTTATATGGACAATCTCTTGGCGGACATTTAGCCGCCGTTGTGGCTGCTCAGCGTTCATCTGAAATCGACGGATTGATAACCGAAGGTGCTTTTTCCTCTCACAAGGATATCGGCGGACACATGGTGCCTGTACTGGGAAAAATTTTTGTCAAACAAGGTTACAGTGCTGTAAAATCCATTAAAGAATTTCATAAACCATTACTGGTTATTCATAGTTCGGAAGATTCTACCGTTCCGATTTTTATGGGTAAGAGAATTTTTGATGCTGCTAATACTCCGAAAGAATTTTACGAAGTAAAAAAATGTCATCTCTGCGCACCACAATTTTATCCGGACGAAATTTCCGTAAAAATCGAGAAAATGCTGCTTGAAAAATAAAACAGACATACTTTTTTCATCTAATTCATCTTTGAAACGGCCTGCAAAATATTCTGCTGAATATTGTTTACTTTTGCGACTATAATTTTCATAATGAGCATAGAATCTGAATTAAAAATACGCAGCAAAAATCAATGTGAATTATGTGGTTCCACCAGTAATTTAAGTGTATATGATGTGCCGCCTAATGCACAACAAAGAATTGAAGACAGCCTTTGGGTATGCTCAACGTGTCTGGCACAACTTGAAAAAAAAGAACTGCTCAATAGTTCGCACTGGAATTGTCTGCTGGAAAGTATGTGGAGTGAAGTGCCTGCCGTACAGGTGGTTTCCTGGCGAATGCTGAACCGACTCCGTGGCGAAAGCTGGGCAGTAGATGCAATAGACATGCTTTATTTTGATGAGGAAATGAAGGCCTGGGCAAAATCAACCGGCGACCATGAAAATTCAAGTGAAGTAGAATTACATAAAGATTGCAATGGCACTTTATTGCAAAACGGAGACACCGTCGTTTTAACCAAAACACTGGATGTAAAAGGTTCCAGCCTGAAAGCCAGTTTAGGAACCGTAGTGAAAAATATTCGCTTAGTGCACGATAATACCGAACAAATTGAAGGAAAAATAGACGGACAAACAATTGTTATCCTAACTAAATATCTACGAAAAGGATAGATAACTTTTAAAAGTTCAAAAAATAAAAATGCTCCGAAACCGGAGCATTTTTTTTATAATGAATGTGAAGTGTAATAAAAAAAGGCAAGTTACTTACAGCGCACCGCTCAACCAACTACCTTTGCTGCCTTCCGACCCTGGAGGATTTGTCAGGAGCTGGTCGTATAAGACTTGCCCGGCTGCAAAGATACATTATTATTCAGGATTCTAAATTAAAAATAAAGTTAAATAAATGAAGAAAACAGGCTGTAGCAAAAACCTTCCATGTTTATTGCTTATTTTTGGGTTTTCCCTTTTTCCTTCTTATTTTTAGACCATGACAGATTTTGATTTTAACAGCAATGAAGATACCATGCGACTTGCAGTAGATGAACTGAAAGCTAAACTGCAAAAAGTATACCTTGGCGGCGGACAAAAAAAGATTGATTCAGAACATAAAAAAGGCAAACTAACTGCCAGAGAACGAATAGAATATCTTTTGGATAAAAATACCGAATCTATTGAAATCGGTGCGCTGACAGCAGAAGATATGTATCAGGAACAAGGCGGTTGTCCAAGTGGTGGCGTTGTAGTGGTCATTGGATATGTTTCCGGCAGACAATGTATGGTTATCGCAAACGACGCTACAGTTAAGGCTGGTGCCTGGTTTCCAATTACCGGAAAAAAGAATCTTCGGGCACAGGAAATAGCTATCGAAAATAAATTGCCGGTCATCTATCTGGTGGATAGTGCAGGTGTCTATTTACCCATGCAGGATGAAATTTTCCCGGATAAAGAAAACTTTGGAAGAGTTTTCAGAAATAATGCTAAGCTTTCATCCATGGGTATTCCTCAAATTGCTGCCATAATGGGTAGCTGTGTGGCTGGTGGTGCTTATTTACCTATCATGAGTGATGAAAGTATTATTGTTGATGGCACTGGCAGTATTTTTTTAGCCGGACCTTATCTGGTGAAAGCGGCTGTTGGCGAGACCGTAGATAAAGAAACATTAGGCGGTGCAGAAACACAAACAGCGTTAAGTGGTGTTTGCGATTACAAAGTA
>JBIKPT010000190.1:0-5186 GCA_044357355.1 Chitinophagales bacterium | reverse complement strand
TATTGGATGATGTTGCAGTAATTGACGAACAAATCTTTATCTGTTCTCTGAGATAAACAGGCATAGGCAATTTTATGCAGATGGTCGAAGATAATGCTGCCGGTGCCTTCCAGAAATTTACCTTCATTGACTGATGCAGTTATATCATTTACTTTGCTGATGATAAAACTTGTTTTCAGTTCTTCCAGAATTTCCGGTCTGATTTCAAGTCGTCGATTTTCTGTCAGCATCGGATATAAAAACACTGTTCCGTTTTCATGCAAACTAATCCAGTTGTTTGGAAAAATGGCATCCGGTTTTGCCGGTTCTTCTGTGTCCTGAATAACAGTCACGTTTATCTTGTTTGCTCGAAGTTTGGCGACATAGGCATCAAATTCTTCAATCGCTTTTTGTTTGATGGCATCGGCACTCAGACCTTCTAAAGATTTCTGAAAAGCATTGGAAACGGCGGTTTCATAATTGAACTGAAAGCTTGCCGGACGAACCATCATCAGGTTAGAAGTATATTGATTGGACATTATACGAATTTACGATTTATGTTCCGAAGTTTCGGAATACGAACTACGATTTTTGCAATTAAAATTGTAACTTCATTTTCAAATTATCTCATTTTCAAATTTTCAAATTATGTCATTCTCCACTGCAGATTTATACGATGCCAATGAAGGAAAAGTGCATGTTGCATTGCCTATTTTTCAATCTTTCGGACAAAATAAAAAATTCTACGGACAGATTTATACCATTAAATGTTTTGAAGATAACACACCGGTAGGCGATACCTTGCGAAATCTAAATGGAAAAGGGAAAGTGCTGGTAGTAGATGGTGAAGGTTCGCTACGTTGTGCTTTATTAGGCGATATGCTGGCGGAAGCAGCGGTGAAAAATGAGTGGGAAGGCATCATCATCAACGGATGTGTCAGAGACAGCGTGGCACTGAATAGTTTGCCGATTGGTATAAAAGCATTGAATACCAATCCGACCCGTTCAGTGAAAAAATATCCAGGATTAAAGCAAATAGAAGTCGGCTTTGCCAATGTGTTTTTTGAGCCGGATGATTATGTATATTGCGACGAAGACGGGATTTTACTAAGTGATAAAGCGTTGTTTTAATTGCTTTTAACAAGCATACTGTCGTCATAAATTTGTTGTTTGTCTTCCATGTTGTTAAATAACACCATTGCGGCAATTGAACGTGTTGGTCTGCGAACAATCATCAGCAACAAAATACCCAACGAAATAAAAAAATGCAAATCATCTTTGGTCAGGTAATAAAATACAATATTGATAAATGCCGCTCCTTCGAGTAATGCCATTTGGATAATAAACGCACTACGGAAAATGTCAATCTTTTCTTTTAAAGAAGATACTGTCAATGCCGCTTTTGTACGACTAAAAAATAACAATCGTGCAGCCATCACACACACAAATCCGATGGCTATTCCGAGAATTTCAAAAATTATATTTTTTTCAGGTGCCACAGTAGTATCCTGTTTTACTAAATAGCGAAAAACCGCAAGAAATAACACTAAACCCAAACACATGGCGATGTGTAAAATATTGATGGTCTTAAACTGCGCTCCAACTGTACTTTGAGAATCCATATAAATTAATTTGGACTAAAAATACAAATACAAATTTAAAGTGTACCAAAAAGTTCTTGCAGTTTCTTAGTTCGATAGTCGAATATTTCATTTAGTTTTTTCTTCACAAAAAGCACATTGGCGATATCTCCTAAAAATCCCATTGGTACTTTATAATGTACGACATCCGTCATTTCCACGCCACCGTCAATAGCTTTGAAAAAATGCTTATGATGCCACAAACTGTAAGGACCGAATCGCTGCTCGTCCACAAAATATGCATGATCTTTCACGTGTGTAATTTCAGTGACCCATTCCATAGGAATATTCATGACCGGACGAACAATATAACTGATAATCATGCCCGGAAACATAGGCATATCAGCATCTTCAGAGGTGACTTTGAAACTCATGTATTCCGGTGTAATCACTTTCAGGTTGGCTGGCGAGGAAAAAAAATTCCATGCTTTGTCTAAAGAAATCGGTAATTTTTGGGTGCTTTTAAGGCTGTGTAAACTCATTGTTTTTTATTTTTTTTGAAGTTCTGCAGCGTTCGCTGCAATATTTTATGTCTGTCCATTTATTTTCCCATTTCTTTCTCCATTTGAAGGGTTTGTTGCAAACAATGCAGATTTTTTCAGGAAAATCAGATTTTGGAATCGTTTTTGGCACAAAATTCAAACAAAACAAGTTATAAAAGGTTGTATAGAGAGCCAACTAAATTGGTGAAAATTACATCTTTATTGTATATTTATGCTTGAATGAAGACCACTTTCAAAAAGATACTGTACTTATGTTTAGTTGTTGTTGTCATCGCTTCCTGTAAAAAGGAAACCGAAACCATCGACTTTGATTATGGATATAATTATTTTCCGGACGATTCCGGTGTATACGTCATCTATAAAGTCGATTCTGTAGTGTACAATGATTTTGATCCGCTAAATTTGAAAAGAAAATCTTCTGAATATTTGAAAGAAGTTGTAACAGAACAGTTTGTAGATAACCTTGGACGCAACGCAAAAAAAATTGAACGCTTCGTAACGGATAGCCTGCACCTGCCGTGGCGACCTGTCAATGTATCTTATTTTGTAAAAAATATTACAAATGTAGAACGTGTAGAAGATAATATTCGTTACATTAAACTTACGTTTCCGGTATCAGTAGGAAATACATGGCGAGGAAATAAATACAATGAACTGAATCACTTTCCGTATACGGATTTGAAATTTACCACCACCAATTTTGACTGGAACTATACATTGAAAGAAGTCAATGGTACGTATAATTCCGGTAGTGTTTTTTCAGATTCTACGTTGACCGTTTTACAGGTTGCAGATTCATCTAATGTTCAGAAAGTATTTTCTGTTGAAAAATATTCCAAAAATATTGGTTTAGTCTATAAGGAATTGTGGCGATTGGATGCGCAGTTGGTAGATGGACAGACATACGAAGATAATGCTGTTTTTGGTTTTATACTGAAACAGTATGCAATTGAATACGGTAAGGAATAACAGCTATTCATCCGTGTTTTTATAACTTTTTTAATTTTATAGCTTGAAACATATTTATTCCATATTTGTTATAATTATAGTTTCCATTTTCATATTGCAATCTTGCAAAAAGGAAACGGATATCAGTGATTATGATATTGGATACAATTACCTTCCGGATGATTCAGGTTCGTTTGTTATTTACAAAGTCGATTCTGTAATTTATAATGATTTTGATAATTCCAGAAGATTTTCCTCTGTTTTTCTAAAAGAAAAAATAGGAGAGCAGTTTACAGATAATTTAGGCAGAACGGCAAAAAAGATATTGCGTTATTATTCAGATACAATGACTACAGAATGGGAATTATACAACGTAGATTATCTGATAAAAACGCAATTGGTGGCAGAGCGCGTGGAAGACAATCTTCGATATATAAAGCTGGTGTTTCCGAATGATGTAAACAAAAAATGGTTAGGAAATAAACTAATTACGATTCCGCCGCCTTACATCATTGATACATCCAATTATTTTTTAAACGACTGGAAATACACCATTAAAAACAGAGATGCCTACTATGATAACGGGACGCTTATTTTTGATTCTACGTTGCTGGTTTCGCAGATACAGGACTCTTCGGCAATTACCAAAACCTATTCTATAGAAAGATTTGCCAGAAGCGTTGGCTTGGTTTACAAAGAGCTTTGGATTGTGGTCGGTCAGATAAATATTGGAGCACCCTGGGAAGACAGAGCGGAAAAAGGATTTATTTTAAGACAATACGCTATAGATTATGGGAAAGAATAATTACATACTGTTACTGTTTCTATGTATTTCTTCAATGCTTTTTGCAAAAGGAAATCCAGAAAAGTATATTGTCTATTTTAAAGATAAACCGGTGAATGAGAATAGTACACACTTGTTTTCAGAAAAAGCAATAGCAAAAAAGAAGAAGTTTAATATTGCATTTGATGAACGAGATATTCCTGTTAATAAATCATACATTGAACAACTTATAAATCAAGATGCAAACATATTAAGTTCTTCCAACTGGTTGAATGCAGTAATAATAGAAATTACAGGTATGAAAATTGAAAGGATTAAAAATTTGCCTTTTGTTTTATCTGTAACCAAAGCAGGAAGGCCAGCTTTAAATACTGGAATTGCGGCAATTACAGAAGATAATGCTTGTACAGAATTGACTGACTTTGAAGATACATATACATCTTCCTTTCCGCAGTTTCACCTGTTAAATGGCGAATACTTGCATGAACAAGGATTTAATGGTGAGAACATGACGATTGCTGTTTGCGATGGCGGATTTAACGGAACAAATACAATCGCGGCTTTCAATCATTTGCGCAGTGAAAATAGAATTCTTGGCACATACGATTATGTAAACAATGACTCTACCGTTTTTGAAAGTATTGCACATGGAACCAATGTGTTGTCTTGTATAGCAGGAATTATTTCAAATCAGTATTTAGGAACATCGACTAAATCTGATTTTTATTTGTTCCTTACAGAGAATGCTTCTTCAGAACGATTGCAGGAAGAATTTAATTTAGCCACTGCGTTGGAACGTTGCGATCAGTTAGGCGTTGATGTCGTTAATATTTCGCTGGGTTATACCACTTTTGATGTTGCATCAGAAAATCATGACACGTCAGATATGAAGAAGAATATCACTCCTTCCGCTAAGGCTGTAAACATTGCTTCTTCAAAAGGCATGCTGGTTTGTGTGGCAGCAGGAAATGAAGGCAATGGCACCTGGAAATACATATCTTCTCCATCTGATGCAGACAGCGCATTTTGCATTGCTGCTGTTGATGTAAATGGAAATGTTGCTTCGTTTAGTGGTCATGGGTTGGCAACCGATACCCGAGTTAAACCAAATGTGGCAGCTGTTGGGTGGAATACGAAAATTATTTCAGCTACCAATTCAATTGTTCAAAGCAATGGTACTTCATTTGCTGCACCATCGTTGGCAGGTATGGCAGCTTGTCTCTGGCAGGCATTTCCAACAAAAACCAATTGGGAAATTAAAACAGCCATCGAACAAAGTGCTTCAAAATACCTTACACCGGATAAGCGAATAGGATATGGTATTCCGGATTT
>JBIKPT010000189.1:0-5202 GCA_044357355.1 Chitinophagales bacterium | reverse complement strand
AACAAACAGCAAAGAGCGAATGGCATCGGAACGCATGGCTGAAGCGCGATCACTTTTTAAAGATGCATAAATATCGTTGGCAAAAGCCTGATCACCGGTCATTTCTGTCAATTGCTCTTTAAACTGATCATCGGTTGATTTTCCATTATTAACTGCTTTAGATTGAAATGAAAACACACTGCCTAAGACAATAAAAAATACCAAAACACCACCTACTATGCCACCAGACAATTTTAGTGATTTTAATCTGTCGGCTTTTTCCGTAACTGTATCATCAAAGAAATCTTTCAGACCCAATATACCTAACACCACCATTAGAATTTCTGTCAGCGCCAAAATCATGGTTGGTGCACGGAATTTATTAAAGCCCGGTAAAAAATCGTATAATAATCTGTAAAACACTTCAAGATTTTTTCCTAAAGCGATTAATATCGTGAATACAATACTGCCGACAATCCACCATTTTAAATTTCCTTTATAGGCAAACAAACCAAATACAAACAGAAATAACACAATGGCACCTAAATAAATCGGACCTTGCACAAATGGCTCGCTTCCCCAGTATAATGGCATACGCTGCACAAATTGAGATGCCTGTTGAGGCGGAACACCTTTAGAAGACAAGGTTTTGTAAACATCAGAATTTTCATCCAATCCTGCAGATGAAGAACCACCGACAAAATTTGGAACAAACAAACTGCCTAACTCTTCGAAACCTAAACTCCAGTTAGTGGCATAATCGAATCCTACACCTTCTTCGTTGGCAACTGGTGCATTTTTACCGGCATCGGCATTCGGATTCATTTTCGCGCTGTTTAAGATATCTCCGCCTCGTGTGGTATCTTTTGAGAAGTCATTAATCAGGTAATTATCAAAATTCATCATACCGGATATGACAAGAGCAATGGCGAGAGAAGAACCGGCAATCAGTGCATGTTTTACTTCGCCTTTTAAACTATTGGTGACCACTTCATAAATCCCATATATACCAATAAGAATGAAACTATAATAGGCGATTTGCACATGTCGTTGTGCAATAATTTCAAAAGAAAATATCATGAATAATATAATTCCCCAAATATAATTTTTTCGAAAAGTAAGCCAGGTAGCTGCAAACAAAGGTAAAAACATGGCAATCGTATTCACTTTTGTTATATGACCTGCATCTAAGCTTATAAAATTATAGCTGCAAAACGCAATTGCAATTGACCCTAAAGTGGCATAGGTTACTTTTTTAATCAACACATAAAAACCTATAAACGAACAAATAAGTAACAAGAAAATTTGCAATGCCGGATCTGGAATTTTTCTAAGTATACTGTATGCAATAGTCAGCGGTGAAAAGTTTAATAATTTTGAAAACTCCAGACCACCCATCATATATGCAGGCATTCCGCCAAACATCCTTGAAGACCACATGGTAACATGTCCTTCTGCAGCTTTTAAATAGGCACTCTCTTTATTGATAGCAATATATTGATTGCTATCATGTGTAGACAGCCGCATTCCTTCAATTAGGGGCTTGCAATATAAAAATGCAAGTACTGCAAATAACAATATAACTGCAGGAATAAGAATTTTATTTGACAAGTTAAAGGCTGCATTTCCTTCGTTTAGTTTCTTTGCTGGCTGCATATTTGATTGCTTTTGACCAGATGCCGTTGATTTAACCGGTTGTTTTTTTGACATTATATGCTAATTTATGTTGCTAAATTACAATTTTATCCATTCTGAAGGATAGATATCTTTTGAATTGACAGATGAATCTTCAAACCATTTAAAAGGAGCTATAACTATTTTATCCGGATTACCGTTCAGCCATGCGCTCCACCAGCTAAAGGTGCTGTTACAAATAATATTATGCTTACATAATGACATCAAATGCATATCCAGATGGCTTGTTTCCGGTGCAGTATTTTCATCAATTATTTCAAATGGAAAATCTACAGTAAAATTTTCTTTGGTCCATTTCAAATCATCTGTAAAAACAAAGAATACCGGAGCATCTACTTTAGATGCAATATAATTGACTGCATTGTAATAATAGTTTAAAGTAGTAACACCATGTTTATTTAAATTCTTTTTATTTAATAAATAATCGCCTCGGCGAATATGAATTGAAACAGCATTACAACTCTCAATTTTATTTTTAAAGTGAACATTTTTTCCGCACAATTTGTCTTTGAATTTTAATTCATTTCGAATCAGATGTTCAATATTCTTAAAATATTTTTCTGTTTGAAAATGCCCCTCTAAATATGTATTGTCCGGCTGACTCAGCAATGCAGCATCGAATTCGAAAGACTTTTCTTTAAAATAATTATATTTAATTTTACTGATTGCAATATTTAAATAGAAATTAACTTTTGCTAAAGGGTATAGATACTTATGTTTAAAAACCGGATTATTGAAAGATGCATCTATCGTAAAAACATCCAGTTCATATTTTCTAAAAGTTGCAAGATGCTTTGCTTGTAATTTACTTTGCAACGGTATTAAATCCAATATCAAACCTGTATTGTTTACTTCAGACAATGCTCTGCCAGCGGCATACTGAAACATCTGATTTCCTAATCCTCCATTTAACGCTACTCGTATCATTACATTACTTTATAAAAATAAGGCTTATTGCTAATAATTTTCGGTATAAACTTTGTCACAAGCAAAATATTATGAAAATAATTTACAACCTGTTTTAAATTATATTTAGCAAATAAAATTGCCGCAAAAAATAAAATCGGTAATTCTATTACATAAAAAATATAAACAAGAAACATTGGCATTACTGAGTATTGTTTTCGAATCCTTAATAAATTAGAGACCATTAACTGCCGGCCTTTTACTGTCCAGTATTCGTAATAATTCTGTTCATTTCCTTCAGTTGTATTTTTTGTAGTTCCACCTTCTAAATGTATAACCTTAAGGTCAGTATATACGGCAATCTTACCTGTATTTTTTAATCTGCTGCACCATTCTATTTCTTCAGAAAACAAAAAAAAGTCTTCATCCATCATTCCAGCATTATCAAGAACTGATTTCCGAACGAGCATAAATGCACCACTGATCCAGTCTACATTATTTACAGCATCAGAGGTTTTTATACTTGGCTTCCTCAATTTTAATATTTTACCAATTCCTTTAACAACATAATTTAAAACCGGCAATGTAAGCAATACATTAACGCCACCATAAACAAAATAATTACCGGCATTTTGAGGCGAGTAATCTGCATATAACAATTGTACACTTGCCGCCGCCACTGAATTATCCTGACGAACATACGATACAACCTTATCTAAAGCATTTTCCAGAATTAATGTATCACTGTTAAGTAATAATAAAAATTCTCCTTTTGCATTTCTTATTCCGGTATTATTGGCACGTGCAAATCCTGAATTATAATCCATTTGAATCCATTGCACATTCGGATATTGCTGTTGAATTATTTTTCGGCTTTCATCTTTTGAATCGTTATCTACGATAATAATTTCGAAAGAAATGATTTTTGTTTCATTATAAATTGTTTCCAAACAACTTAAAATAAGTTGAGATGATCTATAATTTACTATGATAACAGATAAATCCATTCCTTATTTACTTTCTGAAAAATTTAGTAGGCACAAACCAATCAGGCCTGTAATAAAAATAGAGTTTCAAAAGTTTTTCCTTAAAAGTCAGATTTTTAAAATATGTTAGTCTGTATTTTAAAAAACCATCTCGAAAGTGTGAACTGGTGGCAGTATCATTAAACAGCACAAAGATTTTATCAATAAATATTTTCTTTACCGTTTCATCTTGAAAACATTTTATATTAAACACGTAATCTTCACTTACTTTAAAGTCAGTGCCATATTTACCAATTTTATGAAAAAGTTCATTTTTATAAAGTATTGCCTGGTGCGCTATATTCTCTTTTTTTAAATCATTCAAATTAACGGCTCTGCCATAAATTAAACTTTTGGTTTTAAAAAAAACTTTACCATAAATAAAATCAAAATCAAAAATGCCATTCCTTAAACTGATCTCTTCGAGTATAGTATTGTTGTAAAAAACATCATCTGCACCAAGAAAGATATAATAATCACCACTCGCAATTTCTATACCTTTATTCATAGCATCATAAATTCCGTTATCTGGTTCTGAAATCCATTTAATGGTTGAATATTCTGATGCGTATTTTTTTATAATAACAATTGTTCCGTCAGTTGAATTACCATCAATAATAATATGTTCAATATTTTTGTAGGTTTGATTCAAAACAGATTGAATGCATGTTTCAATAAAACACTCACAGTTATATACCGGTGTGATTACAGATATCTTTTTGTTTTGCATTTATTTATAATTGTGCTAAATTAGCAAATTATATTGTAATCTAATTTTGAATTGTTGCTTCAGAAAAATATACCTGTCTAATGTCTGTAAAAAATATTCTTATAAAGCTTGCCGGAATATTTGGATACGAAATATACAGATATCCGGGTCAATATCACAAACGAAAACTCAGGCTATTTAACCATTTTAACATAAACTGTATCTTAGATGTTGGAGCAAATGAAGGACAATTTGCTGAAAAACATTTAAAGTACGGATATAATGGCAGGGTTATTTCATTTGAACCCATAAAAACTGTTTATGATAAATTAGAAAAAAAAGCGATTACATATAAAAACTGGGAATGTAAAAATTATGCATTAGGAAATACAGATGAATCAACAAATATTAATATATCAGAAAATACAGAAAGCAGCTCTTTGTTAGAAATTAATGATATCCACGTTGAAGCTGCACCAAAAGCAAAATTCGTTACAACTGAAACGATTAAGATACATCAACTAGATACTGTTTTTGATGATCTGATACACAATAATGAAAACGTATTTTTAAAACTAGATGCACAAGGCTTTGAGATGAATATACTTAAAGGTGCATCTCAATCGTTGCATAAAATAATCGGACTGCAAATTGAACTTTCATTAGTTGAAATGTATAAAAATGAAGTACTATTTGAGGAAATGATTGCTTTTTTAAAAGACAAAGGATTTGCCTTATATGGTGTTGAGCCTGGTTTTATTAATGTCAAAACAGGCAGATTGCTTCAAATGGATGGAATATTTTTCAGAGAAAAAATAAATAGTAATTAAAATGGGTGTAATAAATTTTTCTATACCGGAATCTTTGGTTCTTAATTTAGTAAAAAAC
>JBIKPT010000188.1:0-5265 GCA_044357355.1 Chitinophagales bacterium | reverse complement strand
TTCAGGAAATTTCTCATACAAACGAATATAAGGTTATCAGCGATGATTTATACGAGCTCAATTAAAAGTAGTATGTATGTGGACATTTGATAAAGACATAGAAAAAGAACTGGCTGAAAAGAACTTATCTTCTTATAAAAGTACTATTGAAACAAGTAAGGACCGTAAACGCGTTATCCGAATCAGTATTATATTATTTATTTTAGCCGGGTTTCTTTTTTTACCCTGGACTCAGAATATTCAGACAAGTGGAACGGTTACTACATTAAGACCAGAACAACGTCCTCAGGAGCTGAACACCCTGATTGCCGGAAAAATAGACCAATGGTATGTTAAAGAAGGAGATATGGTAAAGAAGGGAGATACCATATTAAAAATTTCTGAAATTAAAAATGATTATCTTGACCCGAACTTAGTTGAACGAACCCGTGAACAGATAAATGCTAAAGAATCAGCAAACAATTTTTATGAAGGCAAAGTTGGTGCTTTAGATAACCAAATAGGTGCTTTGGCGCAAAGTAAAAGTCTTAAAATTGAGCAAACAAGAAATAAAATTCAGCAAATCCGTTTGTATATACAGTCAGACAGCATGGCATTTATTGCTGCCGACAATGAATACAAAATTGCATTTGAACAATATAAACGACAGGTAGAATTGCATAAAGAAGGGTTGCGTTCTCTTACCGATTTAGAGCAGCGCAATCAGGTGTATCAGAATACTGTGGCAAAAAGAAATATTGCAGAAAACAAATACTACAACGCAAAACAGGAGATGCTGAATGCACAGATTGAATTATCTGCTATTGAAAGAGAATACGATGAAAAAATAGCAAAATCGGAATCTGATAAGTTTCAGTCATTTTCACAAATCAGCGGCGGCCTGGCTGAAATTGCGAAACTGGAAAACCAATACAACAACTACGTTATCCGAAACGGATTTTATTATATACTTGCACCACAAGACGGACAAATAACGAAAACTATAAAAGCCGGCGTAGGCGAAACAGTAAAAGAAGGAGAACTAATGGCCAGAATATCTCCTGATAATTTTCAGTTTGCCGTTGAGTTGTTTGTATCACCCAACGACTTGCCATTAATTCATAATAAACAGGAAGTCAGGCTGCAGTTTGACGGCTGGCCTGCCGTCTTTTTCACTGGCTGGCCTGATGTAAGTTATGGTACATTCAGTGGAAAAATAGTTGCAATCGATAATTTTATTAGTGAAAACGGGAAATTCAGAATTCTGGTAAAAGAAAAACCAGGTGCTACGGAATGGCCTGCTGTTTTAAAATTAGGCGGTGGTGTAAAGGGAATCGCATTGTTAAAAAATGTACCAATCTGGTATGAATTATGGCGACAGCTCAACGGATTTCCGCCTGACTTTTACGTAAAAAAATTACCTACTAAAGAAGAATTAAAAAAACAGAAAGAATCTTCAGACAAAGAATAATGGAATGATGAGATTGATAAAGCTATATAGTTTTCTTTGCCTTTTTTGCTCTTCGTTTGTTGTATACGGACAAGCTGCTGACAGCACAACTATTTTAACTATGTCAGAATACCTGAGTATTCTGAAAGTATATCATCCGATTGCGAAACAGGCAGATATTTTAACGGAACAAGCTAAAGCGAATCTTCAGCTTGCACGCGGCGGCTTCGACCCGATTTTATACAGTGATTATGATCGCAAAGAATTTTACGGCAAAAATTATTATTCCTTTTTCTCTTCTGAAGTTAAAATACCGGCATGGTATGGCATTGAAGTAAAAACCGGATACGATGTTGCTTACGGTTTAAATATTAATCCGGAAAACGGTATTCCGGAAAATGGAATGTACTACTTAGGCATTAGCCTTCCTGTCTTAAAAAATATGCTGATGGATAAAAAACGGGCTGATTTATTTAAAGCACGTTTGTTTGTCAAATCTACCGAACAGGAAAGAATATTAGTGCTCAATCAGTTATTACTGGATGCTATACAATCGTATTACTTCTGGAGCGAAGCCGAACAGGTTAGAAGTGTTTATGACAATGCACAGCGTATTGCCTTTGTAAGATACAGAGCAACTGTACGTGCTTATGAATTAGGAGACCGTGCAGCAATAGATACTACTGAAGCATTGGCACAATATCAGCAACGTGCCTACCAGTTTAATGATGCTGAATTGAATGTAAGAAAAGCAAGGCTGGTTGTTTCCGGTTTTTTATGGACAGAAAATACCACACCTGCTTTGTTGCCAGACAGTATCTTTCCTCAACCAATAGACAGTTCTTTTTTACGTGCATCCTTAGATGCACCGCTGGAGAACCTGGATGTGCTGCTCGCTCAAATAAATACTTCGCATCCTGTTATTAACCAATACGAATTAAAATTAAGACAACTGGATATTGAACGAAAATTAAAAAAGGAAAACCTGAAACCCGTTTTAAACATCAACTATAATTTGCTGAGTCCGGGATTTTTCAACTATACCATTCCTGATAATCGGGTTTTTACCAACTATTATAAATTCGGGTTCAACTTCTCTATGCCTTTAACATTCGCACAAGGCAGAGCGGAACTACAGCAAACCCGGTTAAAAATAACAGACACCAAATTGCAGTTAACGCAAAAACAACGCGAATTGGAAATAAAACTGATGAGTATTTATGCCGACTTAAACACTTTGAAAAAGCAAATTTTGCTTTACAGAGAAACCTTAAATAATTATGAACGCTTATCAACCGGTGAAGCCAGGCGTTTTGAAGTCGGAGAGAGTAATCTCTTTCTGGTAAATACGAGAGAAAACACCGCTATTTCCGCGCAGCAAAAAATGATAGAACTTCATGTAAAATACATGGACTACGAAGCAAAATTAAAATGGGTATTGGCTTTGATGAGATAACTATTACAATGTATTCCAGTTGCCAACAACTGACCTAGACTTTAATCCTTCTTTTAACAAATGCATAAATTCATTTCTGGGAATTTCTATTGCACCTAAGGTGGCAACATGTTCTGTGTAAACTTGTGCGTCTAAAAATAAAAAATTCCTGCTTTTCAAAAATTCCACGAGTTTTATCAATGCAAACTTCGATGCATTCGTTTCTGTACGAAACATAGATTCGGCAAAAAAACATTTGCCTATACTAACGCCATATACACCGCCAACAATTATACCATCTTTCCAAACCTCTACAGAATGCGCATAACCTAGATGATGTAAAGTTGTATACGCTTGTATCATATCAGCTGTAATCCAGGTGCCGACTTGTTCTTTTCTATCTATACTCGCACATTGATTAATAATAAATGCGAAGTCTGCATCATAACTAACTGAAAAATAAGCAGCATTCAGCACTCGTTTCATACTTCTGGAAATGTGCAGTTCATTCGGAAATAAGATAAATCGTTCTTCAGGTGCATGCCAAATAATAGGCTCTTCTTCGCTGTACCATGGAAAAATTCCGTTTTGGTAAGCCAGCAGCAGTCTTTCAGGAGTTAAATCACCGCCAATGGCAACGATACCATCTTCAGCACCTTCAACAGGCGGAAAACTCAGTTTGTCATTTAGTAAATATATTGGCAAAGTTCTTAATTGCAAGATTCAACTGCAGCAGAAATACCTCTGTCGTGTAAGGCATCTTTCATAGGTATTAACACAAGTTCGTCTCCATGTTTTACAGCATATTTTCCTTTAAAATGAATAAACATAGCACACTGTGTTGCCTGTTCGTGTGTATGTGTACAAATTGCTATTAATGATTCGATGACCCAGTCAAAGGTATTCACATCGTCATTATAGACCACTAACTGATGACTGTATTCGGTTCCTACTTCTTCCAATACATCAACGTCTTCCTGTAACTGTGTATCTGAATTAAAAGAATAAATACTCATTTAGATTACTAATTATTGAAAACAAAATTACAAAAAAATGAGATACGGAAAATGAAAATTTTGAAAATTAAAAAGGCCCGGCAATACCGAACCTGATTTTGTAGCGAGGACGGGAATTGAACCCGTGTCCGCCGCGGCGGATATAAAGCCTGCTTATTTTATAAATAGGCTCGGCAATACCGAACCTATTTCTGTAGCGAGGACGGGAATTGAACCCGTGACCTCAGGGTTATGAATCCTGCGCTCTAACCATCTGAGCTACCTCGCCATAATTTGAGGTGCAAAAGTACAATTTAAAATTTAAAATGAAAGCATTTTTATAAAATCTACTGTCAATTTTAGTTTACTTTTTTGCAATTGCGGCCAAATTTTGATTTTACGTAAACCCTATTTAATGTTAAAAACCAGAAGAGTTGAACTTAATTTTTCAACAGGAAGTTTATGCGGTTATTAGTCATTAAAAACAATAAACAAAAATGAAAAAACAAGACATTACCGTAATTGGTGCAGCATTATTCGCTGTTTTTTATCTGATAAATCCTACGGCAGGATTTATTGAATTGATACCGGATAATATTCCATTGATTGGTAATCTGGATGAAGCCGGCGCTGTGTTTATCCTTATTTCTGCATTGAAATACTTTGGATTTGAAATGCCAAATATTTTTAAGAAAGAAGAAAAGCAGAAAGCGGAAGACTCAAAGCCTACTATTATCATTAACAAATAAACAAAAAAAGTCCTGAATTTCTTCAGGACTTCTTTTTTACTTGCTATTTGAAGATTATTTCTTCACAGCTTCTTTAGCAGCATCAGTAGCAGCGTCTTTAGCAGCATCAACAGCTACACCAGCAGCGTCAACAGCAGCACCTGCAGCAGCAGTTGTGCTATCAGCAACAGCAGCAACATCTTCTGCAACAGCTTCAGTTACTTCAGTTGCAGCTTCAGTTGTTTCTTCTGCAGTTTGTTTGCAAGCCTGAACACCTACGAAAAGTGTAGCAGCTGCGAATAATACAAATAATTTTTTCATTTTAAATTGGTTTAATTAGGTCAAAAATAATTCATTTTTGAAAAAATCCAATAGATTAAGTGTTAAAATTTGTCAACATCTGTAAAATTAATAAAGTCCCGATAAATCGGGACTTTATAATTCTGTACTGGTACTGAATTATTTTGCAACAGCTGAATCAGCAGGTGCAGCAACAGCAGTTGAATCAACAATAGCAGTTGAATCAGCAACAACTTCAGTTGTTACTTCAGTAGCTTCTTCAGTAGCAGCTTCTTCTTTTTGTTTGCAAGCCTGAACACCTACGAAAAGTGTAGCAGCAGCGAATAATACGAATAATTTTTTCATTTTGTTTGGTTTAATTAAATGCAAATATACGAC
>JBIKPT010000187.1:0-5289 GCA_044357355.1 Chitinophagales bacterium | reverse complement strand
AATAACAAGATGAATAAAACACCCCAAAGTGCTCCAAAAAAATGTGCATCATGTCCAATATTATCCATTCCTTGCTTTGACATATAAACACAATAAGTAAGATATAATGGTCCAAAAATATAAGCAGGTATTCCTTCTTTCCAAATCAATACAAATGGCATGATTCCGATACCGTCGTTTGGTAATAAAATAACACTGCAAAATAAGACGGCTGAAATTGCACCTGAGGCACCTAAAGCATTATAGTGCGGATTATCTTTATGTTTATAAAAAGAAAATGTAGAACTCATTATTAGTCCTGATACATACAAAGCGATATACATAATACCGCCATATCCTTGAAATATTTTCCCAAATAAATACTCAACATTACTACCAAAAAAGTATAAGGTAAACATATTAAATGCCAAATGAAATAAATCAGCATGTATGAAACCTGCTGTTATGAAACGGTAATATTGTTTTCTTTTGTTAATCAAATATGAATTGAACATACAGTTGGACATTAATGCCTGGTTGCCAAATGCCAGAATACTGGAAATAACGGTGATGGCAATGATAATGTATGTAATCATAAATTAATCGTGAGTAATAAGTCGTGAGTATCCGCTTTATTTTTTCTTTTTGTTGGTTGCGGGAAGCATCTTCTTAAGTAATGCACCTGATAAGTTTTTTGCGTTGTCTCTGCTGAGTAATCTGCTGCTAAGAAATACCTGAGCTTTATTCAAAAATCCCGGCACTACATAGGCTTCTTTTCCTAAATTATCCAACGTTAATTTAACCACAGGCGCAGCTTCCATCAACATAGGACCATCTTTCATTCCTCTGGTCATTTCCGATTTGGTCATGCCCGGACAAACGGCAATCACATCTACATTTTTATCTTTTAATTCGTAATTCATGCTTTCTGCCAGCGATAAAATATAGGCTTTCGTTGCAGCATAATGCGATAAATATGGATTGGCATTAAAGGCACTGATACTCGACGTGAAAATAATGCCGCCTTTCCCTTTTTCAATAAATATTTTACCAAATTCATACGCCAGAATAAAGGGTGCTTCTGTATTCAGATGCAGCATTTGTAAATTTCTGTCTAAACTTCCGCGGTAAAAATTGCCTTCGCAATTCATGCCGGCATTGTTTACCAATAATCCTACTTTCAGCTCTTTGGTGGTATCTAAAATATCAAACTGAAAACCATCTTTGCTCAAGTCGGCTTCCACTGTTCTGCATTCTACGTTGTGTTTTGCAGACAACTCAGCAGCCAGTTTATCCAGCAACTCTTTTCTGCGTGCCACCAGCACCACATTCAATCCTTTTTCGGCAATCTGATGTGCAAATTCTACACCAATTCCACTCGAAGCACCGGTGATAATTGCCCAGTCTCCATACTTATCTTTAAACTTAGTATCCATTTTTTTTAATTATGCTGAAAGATAAGCAAAAAGTGCAAAAACGTTACATCAGGCACTTTTATTATGTAATCTGTCTTAATTTTTATGAATTTTTACTTTGTTAAAATTTTCTTAAAAAAATTGGAACTTTTATTTCAAATTATTTGTAGATTGAATCATAAATAAGAAAAACCATATGTACACCTTCAAAAAAGTCTTGTTCATCGCAACAAGCATTCTCTTCCTCAACAGTTGCAACAAATACACACCTGAAAATGCCGTACGATGTGTCATAACCAATTTCGAAGATGAAATTGAAAACAACCAGAATTTAGTATTCACCTTCAACAAGGAATTATTGAAAAATGATTCCTTGGTGGATAAATGGATCGACGAAGATTTGATCAAAATATCGCCTAATGTTCCCGGAAGATGCAAATGGACTTCTACCCGAGAACTTATTTTTTCGCCACTGGAAGAGTTTCCTTCAGCTACCGATTTTAAAGTCACCATTTCCGATAAAGTCACCCAACAAGCACCAACTGCGCTTAAATTATATGGTGAAACCACTTACGAATTTCATACTTCCTATCTTACCCTGATTGGTTCACATACGTTCTGGCGTTCTAATGCGAACGACCAGACTAAAATAGAATTGCAAACGGATGTAAAATTCAATATTCCGGTCAATCCAAAAAAAGCAGCAGATTTATTGGAAGCAACTATCAACGGCGATAAATCTGATTTTAAAGTACTCAATACGCGTCCTTCAAAGACCTTATCGATTGTTTTCCAAAATCCGAAAGCAACCAATGAAACGGCAAAAGTAAAAGTGGTCTTGAAGAAGATGGGCAAAAGCATGAAGGAAGAACAGTTCACGGAAAAATCTTCAGTGCCCGGTGTACAAAAACTGGAACTGCGCAATGTCGAAACGGTACACAACGGCGTGGCAGGCACCGTTTTTATTGGTAGTTCTCAGCCTGTGTCCAACAATAAACTGAAAGAATCGATTACCATAGAACCTGCAATTGCTTTTACGGCAACGGCAGATGATAAAGGAATTACCATTTCCAGTGAAGAGTTTTCACCGGATTTGGAATACGAAATCCAGGTGACGGAAAGTATTATCGGCGGCTTTGGCGGTAAATTAAAATCTGATTTTACAGAAGAAATATCTTTCGGTGAAATTGCTCCGCAACTAAAATTTGACAACACCAAAGCGGAATATTTAGGTGCCAAAGGCAGCAGAAATGTATCTATTCTGATGACAAAATCAGATAAGGTAAAAGTCAGTGTCTACAAGATTTTCCAGAATAATATTTATGCATTTAAAAACAGAGGCACCGACTGGGGTTACCAAGATGAGTACGACGAAGCCACCGATAATTATTCTTATCACGATTATCAATATTACAATACTGAAAATGCAGGTGAGCTGATTTTTGAAAAGAAATACAAAGCCAGTGAACTGAAAGACTACGGACATGCCAAATTACTAAACATAGACTTCACCGATAAATTCAAAGAGTTCAAAGGAATTTACGTGGTGAAAGTCGAAGACAACGAACGTGTCTGGTTGCAGGATTCAAAAATTATTTCGCTTTCCGATATCGGATTGATTGTGAAACAGGATAAAAATGCGGTGCATATTTTCGCCAATTCCATTTTAAATACGGAAGCGTTAAAGAACATAGATATTTCCGTAATCAGTACGTCTAATCAGGAATTGGGAAAAGTAAAAACAGACAGAGACGGTTATGCTATGTATGAAATTCCGGAAGCCTACAAAGATTTTAAAGTGGGTATGATTACCGCTTCTTCTGACGACAGCGATTTTAATTACGTGTTGTACAATTCTACTTTAGTAGATAATACACGATTTGATGTTGGCGGCAAACGATTAAATGCATCCAGCTATGATGCCTATATTTATGCAGAACGCGATATTTATCGTCCCGGTGAAGTGATCCATTTAAACACTATTGTGCGCACCAACGACTGGAACCTGCCCGGTGAAATGCCTGTAAAAGCAAGGGTTTTACTGCCATCCGGAAAAGAACTGCAATCGTATAAAAATGTACTGAACGTTCAATGCGCTTTTGAAACGTCTATCCCAACCAGCAGCAGCACGCCAACAGGATTGTATACTTTTCAGGTGCTGACCGGAAACGATGTGTTGCTGGGTTCTAAAAATATTATGGTCGAAGAGTTTATGCCGGACCGCATCAAAGTGGAGTTGAAAACAGATAAAGAAGATTACAAACCGCTGGAAAAAGTCAGCGCTTCTTTCACTGCAACCAATTATTTCGGACCGCCTGCAGCGAACAGAAACTATGAAGTCAATTTCTCCCTGGAAAAAAACACCTTCTCGTCTAAAGAATTTGAACGCTATAATTTCAACGTCAGTAAATATGCGGAATACTACACCGTGGTGCGCAATGGCATCACCGACGGCAATGGCAATGGCTTTGAAGCGTTTGAAATTCCGGCAGAATACAATGAAACCGGCTTTCTGAAAGGCAGAATATTAACGACGGTCTTTGATGAAACCGGGAGACCTGTCAACCGTGTAAAATCATTTAATGTCTACACACAAGATGTGTTTTACGGTGTACGAACCGACAATGATTTCTTCAGCACGAAACAGCTGATTAAAATTCCGGTCGTTGCCGTGGATAAAAATGGGAAAGCACTTACCACACAAACTGCCAACGTAAAAGTAGTGCGCAGAAAATGGGAAACCATCCTGCAAAAATCAAACGGACAACTGAAATATGTATCACAGAAAAAAGAAGAAATCATAGATAATAAAAACATTACGATACGCGGTGCCAATTCTTATTATTCGTTTTCTGCCAAAGAAAGCGGTGACTACGAATTCCGTATTTCCGCACCGAACAGCGAAAGTTATGTATCCTATTATTTTTATGCTTACGGCTGGGGCGACACTTATTCGTCTTCATTTGAAGTCAACAACGAAGGAAAAATTGACATCACCGTTGATAAAGAAAAATACCAGACAGGCAATAAAGCCAAGGTTTTGCTGACGTGTCCGTTTGATGGTAAAATTTTAGTAACCGTAGAACGCGATAAAGTGTTAGACCATTTTTATGTGAACTCAGATAATAAAACAGCATCGTTTGATATTAAACTGGAAGACAAACATGTGCCTAACGTTTACGTAACGGCAACGCTGATAAAACCAAATGTAAATGACGGAATGCCGTTGACGGTTGCATATGGTTTCGCATCGGTACTGGTAGAAAATCCGGACAATAAAATTCCGATAGAGTTGCAATGTGTGAGTGAAACACGCAGCAAAACCAGACAAACCATCAAGATAAAATCAAAGTCAAATACCGAAATGACCATTGCGGTAGTAGATGAAGGTATCCTGGCATTGAAAGACCAAAAGTCGCCGAATCCATATGATTATTTCTATTCCAAACGAGCTTTGGAAGTCGACATGTACAACATTTATCCGTACTTATTTCCGGAAGTTACATCCTTAGGCGGTGGTTTTGATGATATCTCCAAACGAGTGAATCCATTAACGAATAAACGCGTGAAACTGGTGTCTGTCTGGAGCGGCATCATACATACCAATACCTTCGGCAATGCGGAATTCTCGTTCGATATACCACAATTTTCAGGCAGTCTGCGAGTGATGGCAGTTGCTTACGACGGCAAAAAATTCGGTGCCGCAGAAAAAAATATCAAAGTGGCTGACCCGATTGTGATCAGTGCAGGCGTTCCGCGCTTTGTTTCGCCGAACGATAAATTCATGGTTGCTGCAACTATTTCCAATACGACGAAAACAAAAACACAGGCTATCATTACGGTGAAATCAGAAGGTGTGTTACAAAATGAAATTAACGGTTCTGTCAGCACCGAT
>JBIKPT010000003.1:0-54596 GCA_044357355.1 Chitinophagales bacterium | reverse complement strand
CGTGTTAGCACCTGGTTTTACACCTGGTATAAACCCGCTGTTTCTTTTTAAATCATCTGCCATCTGTACAGGATTCATTATTAATGCTGTATAGAAGTATGTAAATAAAACCACCATTAAAAACATTACAATGTTGTATGGTAATGATGTAAAGTCTGTTAATTGACGTAAAAATCCTGAAGCTGAACTATCCGGAAATAATTGAGCTATTGTACCTGGTATGAATAAAAATGCCTGTGCGAAGATGATAGGCATTACACCAGCTATATTAACTTTTAATGGTAAGAAACCACGACGTTGTGTATATGCGTTGTTTCCACCAGACATTTGCTTAGCATAACTCAAAGGTACTTTTCTAATTGCCTGAATTAACATGATCGTAGCGATAATGACCAAACCAAGAATAGCTAATTCTAAAACAAGCATCAATATACCGCTTCCTGTTATGGCTCTTGCTTTTGCTTCTGCCCAGATAGATGCCGGAAGTCTTGCAATAATATTAGCCATGATAATTAATGACGTTCCGTTTCCTAAACCTCTTTCCTGTATTTGCTCACCTAACCACATTACGAAAATAGTACCTGCAATTAGAATAATCATGGTTGACAAGGAAAATAAAGCAGGAGAAATTTCTGCAGACACAATATTTTGTGAGTATAAGAACTTCACATAGGCGAAACCTTGAAATGCTGTTACTGCTACTGTACCGTATCTTGTGTATTGGGTAATTTTTTTACGACCGCTTTCTCCTTCTTTTTGTAATTTCTGGAAATAAGGAACTGCTAAAGTCAATAATTGCATTACAATTGACGTAGAGATGTAAGGCATAATACCTAATGCAAAAACGGATGCTTTAGAAAAAGCACCACCTGCAAATAAATCAAAGATTTGAAAGAGCCCTTTGGCGCTAGTGTCCTGACTGGCTACGCTGATAGGGTCTACTCCAGGTAATACCACAAAACATCCCAGTCGATAGATAAAAATAAGACCTAAGGTCAAGAATATTCTTTTTCTTAAGTCTTCTATGCTGAAGATGTTTTTTAATGTATCGAAAAACTGCTTCATAAGCTTATGCTATAAGGGTGGTTGTACCACTATTTTTTTCAATTGCTTCTTTTGCTTTATCACTGAAAGCATGTGCTGAAATGTTCAATGCACCTTTTAGTTCACCATTTGCCAAAACTTTAATTTTGTCAGATGCTTTAACTAATTTCAATGCTCTGTATGTTTCAAAATTGAATTCAGTAATGTTATTTTTTTCTGCTAAAGCTGTTAATTCAGACAAGTTAATCGTTCTGAATTCAACTCTGTTTGGGTTTTTAAATCCACGCTTTGGCAAACGACGTTGTAATGGCATTTGACCACCTTCAAAACCTCTTTTTGATTTATAACCTGAACGAGACTTTGCACCTTTGTGACCTTTGCCGGCTGTACCGCCAGAACCAGAACCTTCACCACGTGCAATACGTTTGCGATTTTTAGTGGCACCTTTAGCAGGTTTTAAGTTATTTAAACTGATACTCATTATTAGATATTTTCTACCGTTACTAAATGTTTTACTTTTGCTACCATACCCAATACCTGTGGTGTAGCTTCTTTTTCAACGCTTCTGTTTACTTTTTGGATACCCAATGCTTTGATGGTATCTTTTTGACGCTGACTTCTGTCGATGGTACTTTTAACCTGAGTGATTTTTATCTTCGCCATAATATTAGCCGTTAAATACTTTTGAAAGTTTGATTCCTCTGTCTTTTGCAACACGGAATGGATCTCTTAATAATGTTAATGCACTGATAGTTGCTTTTACAACATTGTGCGGATTTGCAGAACCTAATGATTTTGCCAACACGTCATGTACTCCGGCACTTTCCAATACCGCACGCATAGAACCTCCGGCGATAACACCTGTACCATGAGAAGCTGGTTTGATTAATACTTTTGCTCCGTCAAATTCAGCTAACTGATCATGAGGAATAGTTCCTTTTAAAATTGGAACTTTCACCAGATTTTTCTTAGCATCATCAATTCCTTTTGCGATTGCTTCCTGAACCTCACGTGCTTTACCTAAGCCATGACCTACTGTTCCGTTACCATCACCAACGACAACTAAAGCTGAAAAGCTGAATGTACGACCACCTTTTGTAACTTTCGCTACACGCTGGATACCCACCACTTTTTCTTTTAATTCCAGCTCAGCTGCTGCTCTAACTTTATTTTCTTTTACTTTTGACATATCTAATTTATTTTTTTGATACACACATCCATGTGTATTTACTAGAATTGTAAACCATTTTCTCTTGCAGCATCCGCTAAAGCTTTCACTCTGCCATGATATAAAAATCCATTTCTATCGAAAACCACATGAGTTATATTTGCTGCTTTTGCTTTTTCTGCTACTGCTGCGCCTACTGCTTTTGCTTTCTCCGTTTTTGTTCCGGTAGATTTTAAAGAAGATACGGAAAGCACTGTTTTCTTAGTTGTATCATCTATAATCTGAGCGTAGATTTCACTGTTGCTTCTGAAAACAGTTAATCGAGGACGACCAGCTGTACCACTTAATTTTTTGCGGATACTGTATTTAATTCTTTCTCTGCGAGATAATTTATTTGTTACTGCCATGACAATACTATTTATTTTTTATGGTTACACGTTATTTGGCGTGCCTACCGATTATTTTTTACCTGCTGATTTACCTGCTTTTTTACGCAATATCTCTTCAGTATATTTAATACCTTTTCCTTTGTATGGTTCAGGTTTTCTTAAGCTTCTTATTTTAGCAGCTACCTGTCCGATTAATTGTTTGTCTGTACTTTCCAAGATGATACGTGGCGGCTGTCCTTTTACAGTTTCCGTTGTAACTTTGATTTCATCCGGCAACATAACATAAATCGGGTGAGAGAAACCAATAGACAATTCTAATAACTGTCCCTGATTACTTGCACGAAAACCTACACCGACTACGTCTAATGTTTTTTTGAAACCTTCGCTAGCTCCAACAATCATATTATTTACCAGCGATCTGTATAATCCGTGTAATGCTTTATGACGTTTTTGTTCAGTTGGACGCTCGAACACGATTTTTCCATCTTCTACTTTAACGATGATATCTCTATCTACTTTTTCAGTTAAAGTTCCTTTTGGCCCTTTTACAGTGACAACGTTATTATCTGCAACGCTTACTTCTGTTTTTGCCGGTATTGTTATTGGTAATTTTCCTACGCGTGACATTCCTGTTAATTTAAGATACTATGCAAATAATTTCACCACCTACTTTCAGGTTTTTCGCTTGCTTATCCGTCAAGATTCCTCTTGAAGTAGATAAGATGGCGATACCTAAGCCATTTTTTACTCTAGGAATACCTGCCACGTGTGCATAACGACGCAAACCCGGTTTTGATATTCTGATCAGTTCTCTGATAGCCGGTTCTTTGGTTTCAGGATTGTATTTTAATGCAATCTTGATAGTTCCCTGAGGACCGTCTTCTTCGAATTTGAATTTTAAGATATAACCGTTATCATGTAAGATTTCAGTTAATTTTTTCTTCATGTTAGAAGCAGGAATGTCAACGATGGTGTGACCAGCGAGTTGTGCATTTCTGATTCTTGTTAGAAAATCTGCTATTGGATCTGTAACCATTTCTATTTTTTTGTTTTAGATCGCTTAGATGTGAGACTTAAACCGGTTTCAGTTCAGTTTCCCACCTTCACTTTTATTTTTGAATAATTTATTATCTCTTACCAGCTTGCTTTGGTTAAACCCGGGATTTTACCGTAGCTTGCTAAATCTCTGAATTGTATTCTGGACAATCCGAAGAAACCGATATATCCGCGAGGACGACCTGTTAGTTTACATCTGTTTCTGTAGCGTACAGGTGAAGCATTTTTCGGAAGTTTATCCAATGCTGCATAGTCGCCTTCTTTTTTTAACTGATCACGCTTAGCTTTGTACTTAGTGATTAACTTTAAACGCTTAGCGTCGCGTGCTTTCATTGATTCTTTTGCCATGCTTATTTTTTCTTAAACGGTAAACCAATTTCTTTTAATAATGAATGAGCTTCGTCATCTGTCAAAGCAGTCGTAACGAATGTGATATCCATACCACTGATTTTTGATATTTTATCGATATCAATTTCAGGGAAGATGATATGCTCCGTAATACCTAATGTATAATTTCCTCTTCCGTCAAAAGATTTGTCGTTGATACCTTTAAAATCACGAACTTGTGGTAATGCCACCGCCATTAATCTTTCCAGGAATTCATACATACGTTCGCCACGTAATGTAACTCTTACACCGATTGGTAAATCTTCTCTTAATTTGAAGTTAGAGATTGCTTTTTTAGATTTGGTAGCCACTGCTTTCTGACCTGAAATTCTTGAAATTTCATCGATCGCGTTGTCTATTAATTTCTTATCTCCAACGGCAGCACCTACACCCTGATTGATTACAATCTTGGATAATTTTGGCACTTGCATTACTGACTTGTAGTTGTACTTTGCCATAAGGGCTGGTACTACGTCTGCAGTATATTTTTTCTTTAATGTAGGAATGTAACTCATTACTTAACTATTTCTCCTGTTGATTTTGCAATTCTTACTGATTTACCATCTTCTATTTTTCTGCCGACTCTGGTAGCGTTTCCGCCAACGGATAACATTAAGTTAGAGATGTTGATAGGCGATTCTTTTTTCACGATTCCGCCTTGTTGATTTTGTGCATTTGGTTTAGTGTGTTTAGATATTATTCTGATACCCTGAACCAATGCTCTGTTTTCTTTAGGAAATACTTCCAGTACTTTACCGCTTTTGCCACGATCTTCACCGGTGATAACGATAACTGTATCTCCTTTCTTTATTTTTAATTTCGGCGCAAAACGCTTTTGTGCTTGTGTGCTCATGTTATAAAACTTCTGGTGCTAATGAAATAATTTTCATAAAATCTTTATCTCGCAATTCTCTTGCAACAGGTCCGAAGATACGTGTGCCACGTGGCTCGTCGTTATTGTTTAACAATACTACTGCATTGTCATCAAAACGAATGTATGTTCCGTCTTTGCGTTTGATTTCTTTTTTAGTTCTAACAACTACCGCTTTGGATACTTGTTTTTTCTTCACGTTACCGCCCGGCATTGCATCTTTTACAGACACTACGATCTTATCGCCGATAGATGCATAACGTGCTCTTGTGCCTTTCAATACTCTGATGCAAAGTACTTCTTTGGCTCCGCTGTTGTCAGCTACTCTTAATCTTGATTCTTGTTGTACCATGTTTATTTAGCCTTTTCAACGATTTCTACTAATCTCCATCTTTTTGTTGCACTCAACGGACGTGTTTCCATAATTTTTACGGTATCACCGATGTTGCATTCATTTTTTTCATCGTGTGCATGAAATTTCTTAGTTTTCTTTAAGAATTTTCCGTACTTCGGATGTTTCAATTTACGAACGACAGAAACTGTTATTGTTTTTTCCATTTTATTAGAAGAAACTACTCCAACTCTTGTTTTTCTTAATTGTCTTTCTGTTGTTATCTCTGTTGACATTTGCATTTATTTATGCTTGTTTAGATAATTTTCTTTTCTTCAATTCTGTGTGAATACGTGCAATGTGTCTTTTTGTTTCTTTTAACACATTGGTGTTTTCCAACGGAGTAATTGCGTGGTTGAAACGTAATTTTGTCAATTTCATTTTAGATGCTGACAATTCATTGTTCAACTCTTCTTCACTCCATCCTGTTATTTCGCTATATGCTACTGTTGCTGCCATTGTTTCTGATTTTTATTAATTAGCTGCGTCGTAATCTCTTCTTACGATGAATTTGGTTAACACCGGCAATTTTTGTGCTGCCAATTTTAAAGACTCTTCTGCAATTTGTCTGGATACTCCTTCTATTTCGAAAAGGATTCTTCCCGGCTTAACTACTGCAACCCAGTGGTCTAAGGAACCTTTACCTTTACCCATACGAACTTCGGCTGGTTTTTTGGTAATTGGTTTATCCGGAAAAATGTTAATCCATACTTTACCTTCACGTTTCATGTGTCTGGTAAGTGCGATACGAGCTGCTTCAATCTGACGGTCGGTTAACCATCCTTCGTCTAAGGATTTCAGACCGAATGATCCGAATGACAATTGCGAACCTTTGTACGCAATGCCTTTCATTTTCATTTTGTGAACTCTTCTAAATTTTACTCTCTTCGGTTGTAACATGACACCTTAATTATTCTTGTTATTATTTTTTTCTTGGTCCTCTATTTTCAGTTCTTTCTCCTCTTGGTTTTCCACCGCCGGCACCGCCGCGTTTGTCGCCACCACCTCTTCTGTCATCTCTTCTGTCGCCGCCACCTCTTCTGTCGTCACGTCTGTCGCTGCCTTTTTTGCTGCCTTCATCCATTCCGATATTTGGAGATAAATCGCGTTTTGTAAATATTTCACCTTTACAAATCCACACTTTTACACCAATTTTACCGTAGATGGTTTCTGCTTCTTTCCAGGCATAATCAATATCTGCTCTGAATGTATGTAAAGGTGTACGACCTTCTTTATATTCTTCACTTCTTGCCATTTCAGCACCGCCTAAACGACCTGAACATTTAATTTTAATACCCTCCACACCTAAACGCATTGCTGAAGCGATTGCCATTTTCACTGCACGACGGAAATTTACACGTGCTTCTAATTGTTTGCAAACTGTTTCACCCACGATAGCAGCATCTATTTCCGGTCTTCTGATTTCAACGATATTGATTTGAACATCTTTTTTCGTTAATTTCTTGATTTCTTCTTTGATTCTGTCAACCTCATTTCCACCTTTTCCGATGATGATACCAGGACGTGATGTATTGATAGAAATCGTGATTCTGTTTAATGTTCTTTCGATTACTATTTTAGATATACCGCCTTTCTGGATACGTGCGTTTAAGTATTTACGAATTTTTTGATCTTCGATCAGTTTATCGCTGAAATCTTTGCCGCCGTACCAGTTAGAATCCCATCCTCTGATGATACCTAACCTATTTGCTATCGGATTTGCTTTAGTACCCATTAATTATCTTTTATTTTAATTTTCGTTTGTTGAATCTTCAGTTACTGTTTCTGCGTTTGCCAATGTACGGCTTGCTAATTGCAAGGTAATATGGTTAGAACGTTTACGAATTCTGTATGCTCTTCCTTGCGGTGCCGGTTGAAATCGTTTTAACATTCTACCGCTGTCAATAGTGATAGATTTTATAAATAACTCACTGTCTTCTGCTTTAGTTTCAAATTTTTGTTCCCAATTTGCTACTGCAGAACGAACTAATTTTTCTAATGTTTTAGATGCATGTTTTGTAGAGAACGTTAAAATATTTAATGCGTCCAGTACATTTTTTTCGCGTATCACATCAGCCAGCAATCTCATTTTACGTGGAGAAGTTGGAACACCAACTGCTTTCGCATCGCAAACTGTTTTTTTTGCTTCTTTTCTAGCTTCCGCTACCAATCTTTTTCTTGCGCCCATGGTTTAGTTTATTTTCTGTTACCTGAATGTCCTTTAAATTGTCTGGTTGGAGAGAACTCACCTAGTTTATGTCCAACCATATTTTCTGTTATGTACACAGGTATAAATTTATTTCCGTTATGTACTGCAAATGTATGTCCTACAAATTCCGGTGTAATCATAGAGGCTCTTGACCATGTTTTGATTACTGTTTTTTTACTCGCGGCATTCATAGCGTCCACTTTACCTTGTAAATGGTATGCTATGTAAGGACCTTTTTTTAAACTTCTTGCCATTCTACTGTCTATTATTTTTTAGCTCTTGAAATGATGTATTTATTCGATGCTTTATTTTTTGTTCTTGTTTTGTAACCTTTTGAAGGAATACCTTTTCTAGAACGTGGGTGACCACCTGAAGCTCTACCTTCACCACCACCCATCGGGTGATCTACCGGGTTCATCACAACCGGACGAGTACGAGGTCTTCTTCCTTTCCAACGGGAAGCACCTGCTTTTCCGCGGATTGTCAAACTGTGATCGGAGTTTGAAACTGTTCCGATTGTTGCCAAACAAGTTCCTAAGATTTGTCTTGCTTCGCCTGAAGGCAATTTCACGTTTACGTATTTTCCGTCTTTACCAGAAAGCTGTGCGAATGTTCCAGCGCTTCTGCAGATAGATGCACCTTTTCCAGGTTGTAATTCGATGTTATGGATTACAGAACCTAAAGGCATGTTTGCCAATGGCAAGGTATTTCCAACTTCCGGTTGTACGTTTTGTCCTGAAACGATTTCCTGACCAACTTTCAAACCTTCCGGAGAGATGATATATTTTTTCTCACCATCTTTATATACCACTAATGCGATAAATGCAGAACGGTTTGGATCGTATTCGATAGATTTTACGGTAGCAGGAATATCGAATTTATTTCTTTTGAAATCGATAATACGATATTGTTTTTTGTGACCGCCACCAATGTAACGCATTGTCATTTCACCTTTTTGGTTACGACCACCAGAACGTCTGTTAGGTGCTAACAAAGACTTTTCAGGTACATTTGTCGTAATTTCAGCGAACGAGTTAGAGATTCTGTATCTCAAACTGGGCGTTATCGGATTGTATTTTTTAGTTGACATTGCTTAAACTTCTTTTTAATTAAATTTCGTTGTAGAAATCAATTGTTTCGCCTGCAGCTACTTTTACGATTGCTTTCTTGTAGCTACTTTTTCTTCCTGAGATTACTCTGGTTTTAGTGTTACGGTTTTTAGGTTTGGAAGCAATAATAAGAGTATTAACTTCTTCAACATTAACGCCGTACATTTTCTCTACCGCTTTCTTAATCTCTACTTTGTTTGCCTTCTTTTCTACTAAAAAAGTATACTTGCCTGACTTTTCAGAAAGTGCAGATGCTTTTTCGGTGATTAAAGGTTTTTTCAGAATTTCCATTCTATATTAATTTTGTGAATTTGCAATTGCTTCGATTGATTTCTCGCTAATCAAAATCGTATTGTTGTTCATAATCTCATATGTATTCAGGTTTTCTGCTATTGCGATAGCTGCTCCCTGTACATTTCTGCTTGACAAATAAACGTTGTCGTTTAATTCCGGTAAAACCAATAATGATTTTTTATTTTCCAATCCAAATGCAGTTAAGAATTTAATGTATTCTTTAGTTTTTGGAGCATCAAAAGAAAAATCTTCCACAATTTTAATAGAACTACCAGCTGCTTTTACTGATAATGCTGAGTATTTCGCTAATGATTTTACTTTTTTGTTTAACTTGAAATCATATGATCTTGGACGCGGTCCGAAAATACGTGCACCACCTTTAAATAATGGATTCTTGATGCTACCTTTTCTTGATCCACCGGTACCTTTCTGTTTGTGCAACTTTCTGGTAGAACCCGATAATTCAGATTTTTCCAACGTTTTATGTGTACCGCTTCTTCTTCCTGCTAAATATTGTTTAACAGCTAAGTAGATAACATGCTCATTTGGTTCGATGCCGAAAATTGCTTCAGGCAATTCGATGCTGCGACCAGTGGCTTGTCCGTTGATATTATATACTTCTGCTTTCATCTTATTTTTTCTTCTCGATTATTACATAAGAACCATTGTGACCAGGGATAGCTCCTTTTACGATGATTAAATTTTCTTCTGCAATTAATTTTACAATCTTGATGTTCAATTCTTTCACTCTGTCAGTTCCCATTCTTCCGCCCATTTTCATGCCTTTCATAACACGAGCTGGTGTAGAACAAGCTCCTAATGAACCCGGTGCACGTAAACGATTATGCTGACCGTGTGTTTGACCACCCACACCACCAAAGTTGTGTCGTTTTACTACACCCTGAAAACCTTTACCTTTGGAAGTACCGATAATTGCTACTTTTTCTCCTTCTGCCAAGATTTCAGAGGTTACCACATCACCTACATTCAAATTATCCATTCCGCTAAACTCTACTAATTTTGCTTTAGGAGCTGCTCCGGATTTTTCGAAGTGTTTTAACAATGGTTTTGTAGTGTTTTTTTCTTTCTTATCACCGTAACCTAATTGTACTGCATCGTAACCATCTTTATCTTTTGATTTTTTTTGTGTTACAACACATGGACCAGCCTGAATAACCGTGCAAGGAATTATTGCACCGCCTTCGCCGAAAATACTGGTCATACCTATTTTTGTTCCTATTAATCCTGCCATGACTTATTACACTTTAATTTCTACATCAACACCACTTGGTAATTCTAATTTCATTAATGCATCTACAGTTTTAGGTGTTGCGCTATAGATGTCCAACAATCGTTTATACGTACATAATTTGAATTGCTCGCGCGCTACTTTATTTACGTGCGGAGATTTCAATACTGTAAAAATCTTTTTGTTGGTCGGCAATGGAATAGGACCAGTAACTACTGCTCCGGCACTGCGTACCGTTTTTACGATTTTTTCAGCAGACTTGTCTACCAAATTGTGGTCGTATGATTTTAATTTTATTCTAATTTTTTGTGCCATGATATATATTATCTATTAATCAGCTTTTACTTTAGATTTTGCTTTTGATACTACTTGTTCTGTAATGTTATTTGGAGCCTGAGCATAGTGAGAGAATTCCATGATAGAAGTTGCTCTTCCTGATGTTATTGTTCTCAAATCGGTTACATAACCAAACATCTCTGACAATGGAACTTTTGCTTTAATAACATTTGCATTATTTTTCATTTCCATGCCTTCCATCATTCCGCGACGACGATTTAAGTCACCTACTACATCACCTGTATTTTCTTCCGGTGTGATAACTTCCAGTTTCATGATAGGCTCCAATAAGATTGGGTTTGCTTTTCTGCAAGCTTCACGGAATGCAAATTTAGCGGCCTGTTCGAAAGAGAATGAATCCGAATCCACCTGGTGGAATGAACCATCATATAAACGAACTTTCAGACTTGGTACTTCATAACCAGCCAAAACACCTGATTTCATTGCTTCTTTGAAACCTTTCTCAACAGATGGAATGAACTCACGAGGAATTGAACCACCAAAGATATCATTAACGAATGTCAAGCCATCTTTACCTTCATCACCAGGTCCGATTTCAATTTGAATATCAGCGAACTTACCACGACCACCTGATTGTTTAGCGTATTTTTCTCTATGATCAATCGTTTGTGTAATTGTTTCTTTATAGTTTACCTGTGGTGCACCCTGATTACACTCTACTTTGAATTCACGTAATAAACGGTCAACGATAATTTCCAAGTGCAACTCACCCATACCTGAGATTACTGTTTGAGCAGTATCTTCATCGTATTTTACTTTAAATGTTGGATCTTCTTCAGCCAGTTTACCCAAAGCCATACCTAATTTATCAGCATCTTTCTGAGTTTTAGGCTCAATCGCCAAACCGATAACCGGATCAGGAAATACCATAGACTCTAATACGATTGGATTACTTTCAGCACATAATGTATCACCTGTTCTGATGTCTTTAAATCCTACTACTGCGCCAATATCACCAGCTCCTAATTTATCAATTGGATTTTGTTTATTAGCATGCATCTGGAAAATACGAGAAATACGTTCTTTGTTTCCGCTTCTTGTGTTCAAAACATAAGAACCAGCATCCAACATACCTGAATACACGCGTGTGAATGCTAAACGACCAACATATGGATCTGTAGCAATTTTAAATGCTAAAGCTGCAAATGGTTCATCATAACTAGGTTTACGAATAATTTCTGCACCAGTATCCGGATGTGTTCCAATAATATTTGGTCTATCCATTGGTGATGGCATTAATTCCATTACCAGGTCTAACATTGTTTGGACACCTTTATCTTTGAAAGATGAACCGCACAACATTGGAACGATTTTCATATCTAAGCAAGCTGCACGTAATGCATCTAATATTTCTCTTTCTGTGATGGATGTTGGATCTTCGAAGAATTTCTCCATCAATTTATCATCGTATTCAGAAACAGCTTCTAATAATCTTTCTCTCCACATAGTAGCTTCTTCTACCATATCAGCAGGAATCTCTACTTCATTGTATGTCATACCTCTGTCGTGATCGTTCCAAACGATACCACGGAAGTTGATTAAATCTACCACACCTTTAAATGTATCTTCCGCACCGATAGGTAATTGCAAAGGAACAGCGTTAGAACCTAACATCTTTTTCACCTGCTCAACCACCATTAAGAAATCAGCACCGGAACGGTCCATTTTATTCACGAAGCCCAAACGAGCTACATTATAATTGTTTGCCAGTCGCCAGTTAGTTTCTGACTGAGGCTCAACACCGTCCACAGCAGAGAACAAGAAAACTAAACCATCTAATACACGTAAAGAACGATTTACCTCTACAGTAAAGTCAACGTGACCAGGCGTGTCGATAATATTAACGTGGTAATCCTGACCTCTGTATTTCCAACCAACTGTTGTAGCTGCAGAAGTGATGGTGATTCCACGCTCAGCTTCCTGTACCATCCAGTCCATTGTTGACGCGCCATCATGCACCTCACCAATTTTGTGGTTTACACCTGCATAGTATAAAATACGCTCTGTTGTTGTAGTTTTACCTGCATCAATGTGAGCTGCAATACCAATGTTTCTTGTATATTTTAAATCGCGTGCCATTTTGTTTTTTCCTTTCGTTAGACACACTACTTTGTGTCTCTACAATTATTTTTTATACTTTAAAGTGCGAGAATGCTTTATTTGCTTCTGCCATTTTATGAGTGTCTTCTTTTCTTTTTACTGCGGCACCTTCTCCTTTTGATGCTGCAATTAATTCTGCCGCTAATTTATCACCCATTGATTTTCCGTTTCTCTTGCGAGTATACTGAATCAACCAACGAATTGTCATAAATAATTTTCTGTCTTCACGGATAGGCGTTGGAATCTGGAAAGTAGCACCACCGATTCTTCGGCTTTTTACTTCTACTGCAGGCATTGCGTTGTCCATTGCTTTTCTCCAGATATCGTAACCTTCTTCATTGGTAGATTTTTTGATACGCTCCATTGCTTCATAGAAAGAAGTGTATGCCGTACTTTTTTTGCCACCAATCATCAGATTGTTTACAAAACGAGTTACCAAAGGATCTCCGTAAACCGGATCCGGTGCTAAATATCTTTTCTTTGCTTTTTGCTTTCTCATTTATTTATTATTCTATTTATTAGAACTTTTATTTCTTTTTACCTTTTGCCGGAGCTGCTGCTGCTGCGCCTGCTTTACCTTTTTTAGTACCATATTTAGAACGGCTTTTCTGACGGTTGTTTACACCTGCCGTATCTAATGCACCACGTACAATGTGGTAACGCACACCTGGTAAATCTTTCACACGACCACCACGAATCATTACGATAGAGTGTTCCTGTAAATTATGACCTTCACCCGGAATGTATGCGATTACTTCAAATTTATTAGTCAGACGTACTTTCGCTACTTTACGTAAAGCCGAATTCGGCTTTTTAGGAGTTGTTGTGTACACACGTGTACATACACCTCTACGTTGCGGACATGCATCTAACGCTCTTGATTTTGAAGCATAATGAAGCTCTTGTCTTCCTTTTCTTACTAATTGTTGAATTGTAGGCATTCGTTACTTTCGTTACTTTTTAAAAATTTCGGACTGCAAAGGTAGGGATTTAAAGTAAGAAAACCAAATAAAATCTTGTAGAAAGATTGTATTTTTTTGTAGTCTTACCTTCCCAGCGAAGGCAGTAACTACAAGAAGAATGTTTCCTAAATATGGAATGTTCCTCCTGAAGTGGGCGCAAAGATAGCAATTTATTCTCAATTGTGGAAAATTATTGCATATTAATTTCGGGTTAAGATTGTGTTTTGGTAGTAATAAGGATAGCAATTAGAAAGAATAAAGAGTATTTATTTAGCTAATTAATTGATTATAAGTACAATACTAAACATTCAGTGAAAAGTTAAATAGTCTTTGGGTCTTATTTCTCCTCTAAAAACTTCAGATTCCACAGTTTTTCTGCACGGCTGCCTATAAACCAGAAGATAAATGCCAAAATCATAAAGAAAACAGACTTGTGCAGTGGCTCCCAAAAGTATTCAAAGTAGCGCGTCACCAGGTTCAATATGAAAAACACTAAAGATATATTGCCTAATACAAAATCATTCCGTTTTAATCCAAGATACATACCAGCAGCAGCCACTGTAAACAGTGCGCCATCATAAACCAAAAATTGCAATTGTTTCACTTCCTGCCAGCGCTCATAACTGCTAAAATTGCCGAAAATGGTCACCAGCCATAATGCTACGAAAAAAATCAACAAGCCTGTGACGTAATGTATTTTATAGAATGGATTCAATCGCTTGCTCTTCTTTATATAGATCAAAAATGACAACAGTAATATACTAAATGGTATATACCGCATTGGAAAATTCATTCCAAGGTATAATTCTTCGCTGTTTCCGGTAAAAGTACCGAACGCCAGTGCCAGCATTAACATATACAATACCCAAATAGTCTGCGATTTAAAATAAATTGCCATTAAAGCGTAAACCAAAGCAGATAAGAGAAAAACAATAGCATAGTTGTGTTGAAAAACCTGCAATGTTTTGGCCCAATAAGAAATAGTGGCCAAACTCAGAAAAGCACCAAACAATAAAAAACTGCTATTGCTGAATGGCGTATTCGGATGTTTCTCGAATCTTCTTTTGGTATACCAGAAAACCAATCCTGTAAAAACAGTCAGAATACCGCTGATTCCGACATCTGTGATTTGGGTAAACTTTTCGATGAGCGCACGTAACGGTTTATCTGCCAACAGCACAATAACAGACAACACCGCACAGGCTACCGCAATAATGAAAGCATACACCGTAACCTGTTTCCAGTCGAACTTTCGAACGGTTATATTTTGCTTTAGTTTCAAAGCCTGCTCATCTGAAAGCAGTTGCTGCGACTGCCATTCATCTATTGTTTTTAACAGAAACTCCGCTTTTTCTTTATTGAGTTGCATATAAATTACGTTTCAATATTAAGAAATATTATCAAAAAATGCACCATCACCGGATTTTTGGCAAATGATTTGTTATGAATACTTTAAACTAATTAAATAAACGATATCGCAGCAAACTAATCTCTAATTTTGTGCGTTCATAGAATCATTGTAGTGCGTAAATTCATCTTATACATATCTTTTAGTTTAGTTTCTCTGATTAGTTTTGGACAGATAGACCTCAAAGGTGTTGTCATAGATGCTAAAACCAAAGAACCGCTTCCTTACGTAAATTATACGGTAAGTTCCGGTCTTGGCGGCACCACAGATGACAGCGGCAGATTTGATTTTTTTGTAAATGCAAAAACGGACTCTGTTATTTTTACCTATTTAGGTTACAAAGATGAAGTACTGAAAAAGCGTTTCTTCAAGAAAGATTCTATAATTGTCAGGCTACAACTGGAAGATTACATGCTGGAAGAATTTACGGTAAAGGCCAAACGTACCAAAATTCCAAAAGATACGGCTGCTATCCGAATTTTCAGAAATGTGGTGAAACACAAAGAAGAAAACAAACCCAAATCATACGACAGTTATCAATATGAAGAATACCAGAAAACGGTTGCTTCCTTATATAACATCAGTTCAAAAATCACCAAACGTAAAATATTTAAACCATTTCGCTTTATTTTAGAAAACCAGGACAGTACTGCTGAAGGCACGCGGTTTATTCCATTGATTTTAAAAGAAACACTGACCGATTATTACTTCAACAACGATCCTAAAAAGAATAAAAGTGTTGTAAAAGCCAGCAAAATTTCCGGAATTGAACAGCTGAAGTTTTCTGATTTACTAGATATTGCTTTTGATGAAATTGACGCTTACGACAATCAGGCTATGGTGCAGGAAAAGGCTTTTGTGATGCCGTTTGCAGATGGTGCTTTAGCCTTATACAATTATTATTTAATTGATAGTGTAAAAATAGTTGACACTTTAAAAGCAATTGACAGCAGCAAGTTTATTTATAAAAACAGAACCGTCTATACAAAAAATATGGTGTATGACACCAGCTTAATAAAACAAATTCCTGTTGACAGCACCATCACGAATGTATTAACAGACAGCATTTACCAAACAGACAGCCTGCAACCTGTGTATACTGTAAAGATTGACAGTGTGCTTGTTTTAGACAGTCTTATTGAAATTGACACTATCGTTGTACGTGATAGTGTCTGGATATACAATCTGGCATTTGTGCCAAAAGCGAAAGGCGATTTACTGTTTAACGGAAAAGCAACCATTCGCGATGCTTCTTTTGCCATTACCAAAATAGAATTAGGCATAGACAAGCGATCCAATATCAATTTTATGAATGAGTTTTCGCTGAAGCAAGCTTTTGCAAACAACGGAAAAGGCTGGTTCAAAAATGAAGAATCGCGCAGCACCAACATCGCTATAACAAAACGCAAAAAAGCAAAAAGTGTCCGTATTTCAAGATATTTACACAGAAACGATATCCAAATTAACCAGCCTATTGCAGACACTATTCTTGCACAGGAAAATACTGTTTTTCTAAAAAACTACAGAAAGCAAACGGACTCATTTTGGCTAAATCGTCGTCATGATACGCTTTCTACACAAGAAGGAAAAGTTTATTTCTTACTGGATTCTTTGAAAAAAACAAGATTTTACAAAGCTATGTCCGGCATTGGAAGTTTTTTTGCCAGTGGTTATTATAAAACCAAAACACTAGAATACGGAAATCTCTATCAGTTAGTGACCTGGAATGATTTGGAAGGCGTGCGTTTGCGTTTCAACTTAAGAAACAACTGGCGCATAGGGAAATGGGTAAACTGGAATGTATACGGTGCATATGGCATTAAAGACAAACGATTTAAATATGGTGCAACGGTGAGTGTTAATTTGCCGGACAAAAAACAAAAAAAACACAGTATTACATTATCCTTTAAAGACGATTATCAGCGCTTTACTTTAAACAACGGCGGACTAAGTTACGATTTTATTTACATGTCTTTACTGCGACGAAATGCCATTGCCGATTTGGTGTATTTAAAAGATGTGCGACTTTCTTATATGCGGGAATGGGTTCCGAATTTTACGACAACTCTTAATTTCAACTACAAAATTTATCAAACCATACCTGGCAGAATTGAATTTATAAAAACAAATGAATTCAACACGAAAGACACAATTAAGAGTTTCCGTGTTTTCTCGCCAGGAATTAACATTGTTTACACACCTGGTGCGAAGTTTTTGCAAGGCAGTGAACGCGTACGTTTCTTAAAGGGAAAATTGCCACGCTTTAATTTTACCTATGTGTTTAGTGCTAAAAAACTTGGCAGTGATTTTAATTTCCATAAGATGGAATTAATTATGGACGAGCGCTTGCCTTCTCCGATTGGACATACCAACATAAGATTAATAGGCACAAAACTTTTTGGTGCTGCACCTTATCCGTTGTTGCATATCCATTCCGGAAATCAATCGTTCATTTATAATAAAGAGCGCTTTACGAATATGCTGGAAACGGAATTTATTGCTGACCAGCAGCTCACATTGATGATTGAACATCATTTTGACGGATTCTTTTTTAATAAAATTCCCGTATGGCGAAGACTAGGATTACGAGAAGTATTCACTACAAAAATGGCAGTTTCCAGTCTTGACCCTAAGAAGATTTCTTTTTCGGATTTACCAACAGAACTGAAAGGGTTGAATGGTTTTTATGCAGAAATTGGCTTTGGCATCGAAAATATCTTTAAACTATTGCGTGTTGATTTCAGCTGGCGTCTAACACAAAAAGACCAACCTGATATTAAAAAATTCCGCTGGACACTCAGCTTCTCACCTGGTTTTTAGAAATGTGGCTTCATTTTTCTCCTGACTTATTTCTTGTTACTTACTTTAAAAAAGGCTATTTTTGCAGTTCAATTTAAAAGAATATGGATTTCCAGAAATTATTTGTCAAATATCGTTTTTATGCCTCCTTTGTAATTTTAGCCATTGGCATTCTGTTGCATATTTTTGTGCACAAAGGCTGGCAATGGTCCATCTTGTTATACCTTGTTTCTGTCACAATTATTGCGTTTGATATTTTTATCGGACCTATGCGATACTTACAAAATAAAGTAGAATCCGGTGACATAGAAGGTGCCAAAGAAGTGATGAGCTGGATTAAATTTCCAAAATTGCTGATAAAACCTGTTCGTCAGGGTTACTATATGCTGCAATCTAATTTCGATATGGCTAATCAGGATTTGGATGCTGCAGAAGCCAATATCCGTAAAAGCTTAGCCAACAAGAGCGATATGTTAGGTTCTTCTCAGGAAGGCGTATCGTATTTACAACTAGGTGGTATTGCTTTGCAAAAAGGCGACAACAAAGAAGCGCTTAAAAATTTAAAAATCGCCGTACAGAAAGGCTTGCCGGACGACGATAACCTAGCAACAGCCTACCTTCAAATATGCACTATTTATGCACAACGCAGAGAAATAAAAGTATCAAAAGAATACCTGCGCCGCGCCAATTTATTAAAGGTGAAAAACGAAGAAATCAAAAAACACCTGAAAGATATCAATAAGCAGATGGCAAGAGCTTAACTAATTACTGAATTGTTGAATTAGAGAATTGCAGAATATTTTTATACCTTTATTCTGTTATTCAACTATTCATTAATTCTATAATTATTACATGAAATACTTACCCATCAATTCTCAACTTTTTATAGATAATCGTAAAAAATTCATTGCTGAATTGCCACCAAATTCGATGGCCATTTTATTGGCAAGCGATGAAATGCCGCGCAGTGCCGATCAGGCATTTGTGTTTCGTCAAAATCCGGATTTGTTTTGGTTAAGTGGCATCGATCAGGAAAAAACGGCGTTGATTATTTATCCGGATTGTCCAAATCCTTTGTATCGTGAAGCCTTATTTTTAAGAAAAACCAACGAAGTCATTGCCGTTTGGGAAGGCCATAAATATACCATGCCTGAAGCACGTGAAGCATCCGGTATTCAGCAGATTTTCTGGGACGAAAGTTTTGAAGTTGCCCTAAAAAGTTTGATGACGTATTGCGATAAAGTATTCGTAAACATAAATGAAAACGACAGAAGTGAAAATCAGGTTCCGTATAAAGATATTCGCTTTGCCAATGAATTAAAATATAACTATCCTGGTCACGAAATAAAAAGACTCGGTCCAATCATGGCGAAGTTGCGCAGTGTGAAACATCCTGTGGAAGTGGACTTAATTAAACAAGCCTGCAACATAACGCGCGATGCCTTTAAACGTGTACTTACGTTTATGAAACCAGGCGTGATGGAATATGAAATTGAAGCAGAAATCATTCACGAATTTATTCGTCAGCGTGCCACCAACCACGCCTATACACCAATCATTGCAAGCGGGTATAATGCATGCGTCTTGCATTATATCGAAAATAATAAAGTCTGCAACGACGGCGACTTAGTATTGATGGACTTCGGTGCAGAATATGCCAATTATGCAGCTGATTTAACGAGAACCATTCCGGCAAACGGCAGATTTACACAGCGACAAAAAGAGGTCTATAATGCTGTTTTACGTGTAATGAAACAGGCAAAAACGATGCTGAAACCAGGTGTTATTTTAGCCGAATACAATAAAGAAGTGGGCAACATCATGGAAGCCGAATTAATTGGGCTAGGCTTACTGGATAAAGATGCGGTTGCGAAGCAAGACAAAGACAATCCTCTATACAAAAAATATTTCATGCACGGCACTTCGCATTTTCTAGGCATAGATGTACATGATATTGGCAATCGGTATGCGCCGATGCAAGCGGGCAATGTGTTTACCTGCGAACCTGGCATTTACATTCCTGAAGAGAAACTCGGTATCCGAATTGAAAATGATATTTTAATTACAGAAAATGGTGTAATAGATCTAATGGCTGATATTCCTGTAGAAGTGGAAGAAATTGAGTATTTGATGAATTCGAAATAGCGATTGCATTTTTAAACAACTACAAAAAAAATAGCTGCTGATATTTCAAAACTGGTTTAATTACTTTATAACGCAAACTTGTCTTGCACCATTTCTGTTGTTTTCTTCCTGATAGGAATTACATACACTCTTTGCGCCCCATTTACCTAATGATTTTATAGGTTTTACCTGTACGACTGTTCCTGATGATGAACACACACAATCCCAGGTTTTATTGCAGGACATTGCACTTAACAATACGATAAACGACAATAAAACGAACAACTGATTTTTTTTCATCTTCTGTAATTAGTTTTATAAAGATACAAATGTTTCTTAAAAAGACAATAAAATTTTGAGAACCACAGATACATTTTTCTGTATTTAGATATAGTATCCGGTCTCAAAAAATTATATTTACACTATGCTCGACAAAACAGAAGGTATCGTTCTGAAAACCACCAAATACTCCGAGTCGAGTGTTATAACTTCCATTTTTACTAAAAAATATGGAATGTTAAGTTTTATTGTACAAGGCATTCGAAGTTCAAGAAGCAAGCAAAAAGGAAATATGATTCAGCCGTTAAATATGCTGAACATGGAAATTTACCTGAAGGAACAACGCAACCTGAATCGTATTAAAGAATATTCTACCAGTTATATCTATAAGCACCTGCACCTTGATTTTGCCAAACAAAGTGTCGCTGTTTTTTGTATAGAGTTGATTTCCAAATGCGTGAAAGAACACGAAATAAATGAACGACTCTACGATTATGTTTCTTTATTTCTGATGGAACTGGATGCTGAAACTGACAGCATTGAAAATAAACCTTTATTCTTTCTGCTCGAAACGGCAAGTATTCTTGGATTTGAACCTTCGCTTCAAAACATCTTACATGGCACATACTTCAATCTGGAAAGTGGCAGATTTGAAGACACCATAACTTCTACCAATATGCTGGATGCACAGGAAACCAACACGCTAAAAAAAATGATGGCTGTCTATTATGAAAAGAATGAATTGAAACTAACTAATGCCGAACGAAAAATTTTACTGGAAAAAATGCTGCTCTATTTTCGCTGGCACATAGCTGATTTTTCGAATTTAAAGTCTCCAGGAATATTAAGTGAAGTACTGAGGTAAGTTGTTGACAGTTCGCAAAATATCAGTTAGCAAGAACTACAACATAGAAAATTTGCAAATTAATCATTTGCCAACTGCAAACTAGTTACAATCCACCCACTTTCAGTTTCTCGGCATTTTCCTCAAAGTTGAGTTTATCGATGATAGACTGCAAATCGCCGTTCATAATTTCACCTAAATTATACATCGTTAAGTTGATACGATGATCGGTAACACGGCCTTGCGGATAATTATATGTTCTGATTTTGGCACTTCTGTCACCGGTACTTACTAGTGTTTTTCTTTGCTTGGCAATGGCTTCGTTATGAACTGCCAATGCTTTTTCATATAAACGTGTGCGCAATACCTTCATGGCGCTTTCGTAGTTTTTATGCTGCGAACGTCCGTCCTGACATTCTGCAATAGTATTGGTTGGTATATGCGTTAAACGAACGGCAGATTCCGTTTTATTTACGTGCTGTCCGCCTGCACCGGATGCTCTATATACGTCTTTCTTTATATCGGCAGGATTGATATCTACGTCTACTTCTTCTGCTTCCGGCAATACGGCAACGGATGCTGCAGACGTATGTACACGTCCCTGCGATTCCGTTTCCGGTACGCGCTGCACACGATGCACACCTGATTCATATTTCAAGACACCGTATACACCATCACCGGAAACCTCCACGACTACTTCTTTAAAACCACCTGCCGTTCCAGCGTTTTCGTTCATTATTTCCGTCGTCCAGCCTTTGTTTTCACAGTATTTTAAGTACATACGCAATAAATCACCTGCAAAAATACTGGCTTCATCACCACCGGTTCCGGCGCGAATTTCCAAAATGGCATTTTTGTCGTCTTCCGGATCTTTAGGAATTAACAGAAACCGGATATCCTCTTCTAATTTGGGCAATTGTTCCAGCTGTTCGTCCAATTCCGCTTTTGCCATCTCGCGCATTTCTGCATCTTTCTCCTCTGCTAAAACCTGCTTATTAAAATCAATATTAGAAAACAGGTTCTTATATTCCAGATACGCGTTTACGATAGGCTCTAAATCTTTATATTCTTTAGATGTTTTCTTAAATTTTTGCATATCACTCACCACACCAGGGTCGCCGAGCTGTGATTCTAAATCTTTATACCTGAAATAAATAAGTTCTAACTTGTCTAACATAACTTTGTAATCGTGCTGATTATTCGGCAGCAAAAATAGTGATTTTGAAGCAATAAATTCGTACAACAATGATTGGTGAAATAACAACTTATTATTATATTGTGTTAAAATTATAATCTATGGAAAGTTCAGATGCAGGCACCATTGCTGCCATCGTTGCAGGATTGGGCATTTTTTTACTTTTTTTCTTTGCATTTTTTGTTTTCTTTATTATCTGCCATTGGAAAATATTTACTAAGGCAGGACAAGAAGGATGGAAAAGCTTAATTCCATTTTATAACGCCTATGTACAATTGCAAATTACTAAACAGCCAACTATCTGGTTGTTGTATTTCTTTATCCCTTTTGTAAACATTTATTTTGGCATCAAACACATTCATGGTTTATCCAGAGCATTTGGTAAAGATGTCGGTTTCACAATTGGTATTATTTTATTACCTATTATATTCTATCCAATTTTAGCATTCAGTGATTCAAAATATATTTACACGGATAACGATCCACTCATCAATGAAATTCAGGAATTTAAATAAGATTTTTATCGGAATTATTTTGTGTGCAGCGGCTTGTCAAAACAAACCCGTAGCACAAACAGCTCAGACGGATAGTGAAGGCTATGATAAAGGCAGCTTAAATACTAATTACGACTGGACAGGCTCGTATGAACTGAAAGACGGTGAAAATCTATTCGTTCTAAAACTTCATAAACGCAGTGTGGATGGCAGCTATGAAATGCAATTTTACAACAATCAACAAAACACGGAGCTTTATAAAAGCTCCATTTATGATGCCAATGATGCTGACTCTTCCATTTGTATCCGGTTTTTGAATAACTTTCAAATGGATGCAAGTCCATTAGGTTTTAAAAGCGGTGACACTTTATTTATACTTCGCCATTACAAAGAAACCGATAGCACATTTTGGAAATTATTTTCACCTTCATCTTCTGAAATGCAATTTAAAAAAATCAGTAACAATTATTAAGTTATTTCAGGCATGACACTGATTTAAAATAGCGTTCTTTACAAGAAGCAATTATTGATACTGAACCAAAAAGCACACTACATGAAACCACATAGAAGTAAAAACATGACTTATTTCTATGCCTTTTTACAGGATATCAGACCCGAAAAATCATCAGATGCAGCCTCTGCAGAACAGAAAATACGCGACATGATCAATCGGTTGTCTGCAAATTCGGATGCCTTACATGAATTTCAGCAACACTGCAAAGACTTACTACTCACTTCTAATATCAGACACTTATTCTCAGACAATATGGGTGTTTACAGCAGTGATAGCTTATTCCAACAATTATTTAAAGATATCAAGCACAAAATACTTCCGCCACTGGAAGACAAAGATTTCATTAATTACAAAATCACGCGTTTATTTTACAAAAAAGATGATTACAGATGGGTGACAGCCGTTCCAAATGACGTATGGCTGGAATTGTTCTCGTTGTCCGGAATCAATAATGCTTTTATGCAGGAAAATTTCAGAAATGTACTGCTCAGTATGTTCACGATTCTTTCGTATCAAATTGCTGCACTCGGTCTGGACGAAGAATTAAGTGCCAGATTTATGGTGAATGACGAAATCATTTCTCCGTTTATTGAACAGAATAAGGAAGTTGCCGTATTTATTGAAAATGTGGAAAATGCTGCACTTTCAGAAAACCACCAACCGGATACGCTCAGCCATTTGCTGGTGATGCTGAACCAGTGTCTTGATAATATAACGACCATCAGAAAAAACACCCTGATTTACGGGACGAGTCTTAAACAATCTTATTTATTAAACAGGATTGAAAACAAGATCAACCGTCTTAAAATTTTAATTGACATAGTAGATGAAAAGGAATTTGACAGTCATCGAATAGTTGAATTCTTTAAAGAAATCATCTATAATGAAAATCACCGGAATGATATTGGCTATTTACTTTCTGCCAACATTGGCTACCTCGCCTATCAAATAGCAGAACACAAAGGCAATATTGGCGAACATTATATCACGAATGATAAAAAAGAATATTTGCAATTTTTCAAGGCAGCATTTGGAGGTGGTGTCGTCATCGCATTTTTAGTTGTGATAAAGATTTTTGCCGGCAAACTGCCAATAACAGACTTTTGGATGGCTGTTTGCTACAGTTTAATTTATGGCATTGGATTCATCGCCATTCACCTGACGGGATTTTCCGTTGCGACCAAACAACCTGCAATGACTGCTTCTGCTCTTGCAAGTGCATTAGACAACAGGAAAAGTAAAACTAATTTATACAGCGAAGCATTGTTAATGGCAAAAGTCAGCAGAAGTCAATTTATTTCCGTACTTGGAAATCTGATAGCAGTTTTTCCAATGGCATTGCTAATAGCATTTTTGTTCAGCTTACTAACCGGAACTACAATAACGGATGAAAAACACGCATTGAAATACATGGATGAAATGCATCCTTTACATTCATTATGCTGGTTTTATGGTGGAATTGCAGGTATGTATTTATTTTTATCAGGAATTTTTGCAGGATATTTCGATAATGAAGTTGTCTACAGCAAAATTCCGGAACGGATTAGCGAACATCCTTTTCTAAAATCTGTATTCAGTGCTTCAAGGCTGGATAAAATAGCTACGTATTTAAACCACAATCTTGGTGCCATTATGGGAAACGTGATGATAGGAATTTTTCTCGGAACGGCAGCATTTATTGGAAAAACAGTTGGGTTGCCTTTTGACATCCGACATGTTACCTTTTCAATGGGCTTGTTGGCGGTAACGCTTCAAAGTACTTTATTCAACATTGATTTGACAAGTATAGGCTGGCTGCTGCTCGGCATCTTCAGTATTGGATTTTTTAATATCATTATAAGCTTTGGACTCGCTTTTTATGTAGCCATTAAATCCAGAAATATCGAGATAGAACAACTATTTAAATTACCCAACTTGCTTTTTATCTACTTAAGAAAATATCCGTTAGATTTTTTCTATCCGCCAAAAACAGAACGAATAGAAGAAGAGGTCTTTACTGAGATGAAGGATACCACCATCAACTCTTAGTCGTATAATCGTAAATCTTTTTCACAATAGAAGTATAGCCAACCGGCATCGTGCGCGCAAGACGATCACCTAAAACTGCATCTATACCAATTAAAACTTTTTCGTCTTTGCGTTCTATATGCTTAAGAATTGTTTTTGCAGCCTGTTCAGGTGACGTACGTTCAAGCGCTTTCTGAAATTTTTTATCTAATGTCGGATTAGACTCATAATGAACAGCATTTTTGTAAATATTGGTATTGATGCCGCCAGGATGCACGCAATATACTTCAACATTCGTATCAATTAATTCCATTCGTAAAGCTTCTGTAAAACCACGAACAGCAAACTTAGTAGTACAATAAGGCACCTGATCTGCAACACCTACCAAACCGAAAAGGCTGGAAATATTTACAACAACTGCTTCAGGCCTGCATAATAAAACATCCAAGAATGCTTTCGTATGATTGATAACGCCCCAAACATTTACATCCATTATTTTATGAAAATCTTCCATTTTCACGTTTTTCATCGATATTTTTCCGAGTGCAAAACCAGCATTATTAAATAACAAGTCAATGTGCTTATTTTCTTTCAATACGTCTTTAACAAATCCGGTGATTTGATTTTCATCGGATACATCTACCCTATATATCTTACAACTTGCTCCAATTGTTTTAACCAAACCTTGCGTGTTTGCCAATGTGTCTTCATCTTTATCCGACAAAATCAGCTTAGCACCTCTTTTTCCTAACTCAATGGCAAGTGCCTGACCAATACCGGAACCTGCTCCGGTGATAACTGCAATTTTGTCTTTAAAATTTTTCATTCTTTTTATATTTTGTGCCAAGGTATTGATTTGCATCAATTAATGCACTAAACACATGTAAAAAAGGAATTCATACATACATTTTTATTATTTTTAACGTTGTAATAAACAAAATGGTGCGATATTTGTATATACAAGTATAAATAGTAGATATGAAAAAACAATTTTTATTTGCAACAATCATTTTTTCACTGATAACAAACTCCGGTTTATCTGTTTTTGCTAAAGGAAATGCAGAAGTTAAAGCAGTAGCGGTTAATACTGAGAAAAGTGGAATTGAATGGATTGGAAAAAAAGTTCTTGGACAACATAATGGAAAAGTAAAAATACAATCAGGAACTTTAAACACTAAAAGTGATGTTCTTACAGGAGGTGCATTTGTTATCGACATGAAATCCATTACTTGTGATGATATCACAGATGCGGATTACAGTAAAAAACTGGTTGGTCATTTAAACAGTACAGATTTTTTTAATGTTAGCGAGTTTCCAACAGCTAATGTAAAGATTACAAAAGTGTTAAAATTGACAAATAAACCGAATACATACAACCTTACCGCTGATTTAACCATCAAAGGTATTACAAAGAGTATAACATTTCCTGCAACATTTAAAGCAACAGGAAATGGTTTTGAAGGAAATGCAAAGATCATGATAGACAGAACATTGTGGGACATTAAGTATGGTTCATCCAACTTTTTCGAAGGTTTAGGTGACAAAGCCATCAAAAATGAGATTGAATTGAACGTGAATCTTGCATCTAATTAATTTCGAACTCTATTGATTGCCGAGAGGCAATTGGGTTTTTCATAGTTTTATGGTTTTTGTGGCTAGTCCGATCCTTTGGGTCGGACTAGTCATTCTTTAGGCGGTTCGTACTTATCAAAACACGGTATGTCGTCTGAATCCGGATTCGTCAGATTAGAAGATTAATGGATTTTTGATTTTACGATTATTAAAATACACTAAGGCAAATTCAACAACCTGCATCTTGTAATAACCACTTTTACTTATTACTTGCTCCTTATTACTTTTCACTATAGTTGTTGCAAATCCACCAGTTTCTTGTATTCGCCGTTTTGCTGCATCAATTGCTGATGCGTGCCTCTTTCAAGCATGTTGCCTTCTTTTAATACTATAATTTCATCTGCAAACTGCACGGTAGACAATCTATGTGCGATGATGATAGCTGTTTTATCTTTCAATAGATTCTGCAAGGCATCTTGTACCAGCTTTTCAGAATTACTATCCAGGTGAGAAGTGGCTTCATCCAGAATTAAAATTGGCGCATTTTTATAGATGGCGCGAGCAATTGACAATCGCTGCTGTTCTCCACCGCTTAACTTTACACCGTTGTCGCCAATATTGGTTTCGTATTGCAGTGGCATTTTCCGGATAAATTCGTCTGCATGTGCCAATTTTGCTGCCTGCTGAATGGCATTAGTACTATCCATTTTCCCAAAAGAAATATTACTTGCAACCGTATCATTAAACAATACCGACTGCTGCGATACCAAGGCAATTAAACTGCGTAAATCCTTCTGCGGAATTGATTTAATATTTTTTCCATCAAGCAAAATTTCACCATCTGTAACATCAAAAAACCGCATTAACAACTGAATGAACGTTGACTTTCCGGAACCTGAAACACCAACTATGGCTATCTTTCTTCCTTTAGGAATTTTCAGGCTAATATTTTTCAGAACAGCACTATCTTCATATGAAAAGGAGACATTTTTTAATTCTACTTTATCATTAAAATCAGAAACTGTAACAGCATTTGGCAGGTCGTTTATTTTATTTTCTTCCAGTAAAACTTCTTCAATTCTTCTCAGAGAAGCCATACCTTTTTGTATAAAATAGAAGGCGTTGGAAAATGCTTTTGCCGGTTGGATAATTTGAGAGAAAATAACAATAAAAGCAATAAAGGCTTCTGCGCTTAATGGTGACGTATGATGAATAATCATCTTTCCACCAACATATAAAACGATGACAACAACCGTTATTCCTAAGAATTCAGACAAAGGCGTCGACAAATCGCGTTTGCGAATCATGCCGGTGCCAATCTTGTTGTGTTGCTGATTGATGTTTTTAAACTTCTCCGACAGGTTTTTTTCTGCAGTGAAAGATTTTATGATTCTGATACCGGAAATGGTTTCATCTACAATAGAATTGATAATGCCTTGTAATTGCTGTGATTTTGTAGATGCATTTTTTAATGTTTTCCCAATCTTGCCTATAATATATCCGGAAACTGGTAAAATGATTAACACAAATAAAGTAAGTTGCGGACTCAGCAACAACATCGTAACCAATGTTGCAATAATGGTTACCGGTTCTTTAAACGCCACTTCCAGAAAATGTAAAATTCCGTATTCTACTTCCTGCACATCGTTTGTCAGACGAGTTAACACGTCACCCTTGCGCTGGTCGGAAAAATACAACACATGCAAACTCAGAATCTTATCGTATAGCTGCTGACGGATGTTGCTGGCTATACCTGTTCGCATGGGTGCCAGAAAATGCACGGCAAAGTAGCGAAAGAAATTCTTCACCAGGAACACGAATACCGTAAACAAGCAAATAAACAACAAGGCTTTTGATTTTCCGATTTCAATGCTTTCACTGTTCTGTATGAAATGAATAACCCTATTGTTAAATGTGGAACCCATAAAATCTTTTAAATTAAGCAAACTGAAAGGCACATCCTTTATATCTGTAGCTACCATCTTGTCTGAATTAAAAATCAGGTTCAGAAATGGAATCAGCATCAGAAAGGAAAAAATAGAAAAAATCGTCGAAAACAGGTTGAAAACGATGTTCAGGATTACATTCGGAATGTACGGTCGGCAATATTTTAATAAACTGCGTAAATCTTGCATTGAAGTGTAAAGATATTATTTACTTTTGTTTTATGGAATCTATCAGACAAAGACAAGTGGCAAAAACGATACAAGTGGCAATGAGCGAAATTGTACAGAAAGACCTGAATACTATTTTAGAAGGCGCGCTGATTACCATTTCTGGAGTTCGCATCACGCCGGATTTGTATACGGCAAGAATATATGTGAGTATTTACAACCATCCTAAACCAGAAACTATTCTGGATAATCTGGATAAATACAATAAGCTAATCCGTGGTTTTTTAGGGAAAAAGATACGAAACAAGGTTCGCTCCATACCTCAATTGGAATTCTTCAAAGATGATACGTTGGAAGATGTACAGAACCTGGAACGTATTTTCAGCGAAATCAAGAAAAAAGACGCGGAGTTGGATAAGTTGAGAAATGGTGAAAAAAGTGAATAGTTTAGACTATTAATCAATAACTATTGACCAATGCCATTGACCAATAAACCAACATGAATCTTGAACTCAATATAGCCAAACGTTACTTATTCAGTAAAAAGTCCACCAATGCGATTAATATCATTTCGCTGGTGAGTGGTGTTGCTATGTTGTTTGGCACCATGGCGTTGATTCTGGTGCTTTCCGTTTTCAATGGATTGGAAGATTTGGTAAAATCGCTGTATGCTGTTTTTTATCCGGACATTGCCATTACAGCGGTTGAAGGAAAAACGTTTGAGACCTCCACGGATTTACGGCAAAAATTAAAAGCCATCAATTATATAGATGCTTATAGTTTTGTACTGGAAGAAAATGCCTTACTAGAATATTCAGATCGCCAGCATATTTGCACGGTAAAAGGTGTCGACAAAAACTATTTTAATGTAGTTAAAAAGTTTGATACGTTTCTGGTCGACGGCAAGAAAATACTGCAAAAAGACAGTATCAATTATTGCATCGTTGGTGTAGGTGTGGCTCAAAAATTAGGCATGAATCCATCTCAATCCTTTAATCCATTATCCATTTATATGCCTAAAAAAACGGCAGGTTCTTTTGCATCGATGGAAAATGCCTTTAATAAAAGCTATGTAACTCCAGCCGGTGCTTTTGCCGTATCGGATGAGTTTGACACCAAATACACGTTTGTGCCATTAGATTTTTTTCAGCAACTGACCGATAATTATGATAAAGCCTCTCAAATTGAGATACGATTAAAAGACATTACGAAATCGGAACTTGCCATCCAAGAATTGCAGCAACAATTGGGAACAGCCTTTGTAATAAAAAGTCGTTATGAGCAAAATGAAGTATTATACAAGATCCTGAAAAGTGAAAAATGGATTACTTTTGCCATTCTGGTACTCATCATGATTATTGCTTCTTTCAATATAATCGGTGCTTTGTCTATGCTGGTGCTTGAAAAGAAAAAAGACATAGCCACACTTACCGCATTAGGCATTCACAAAAACAGCATTATTAAACTGTTCTTACTGGAAGGTATTTTAATGTCGTGTGTTGGTGCTTTTATCGGTATGTTTCTGGCATTTATTTTATGTATTCTACAACAAAAAGCTGGATTAGTTCCAATGCCTGGCTCCTCCTTTCTGGTGCAATATTATCCGGTAAAAATGCAATTTACAGACTTTGCCGTTGTGGCCTTGGTTGTTGTGCTGATTAGTCTAGTTGCTGCTTATTTGCCTGCCAGAAAAGCAGCAACTTCCGTTGAAAAAGAGTATTTATCCTATTTATCGTAAGAAAGTTATACGCTCATAGTTATTGCTTATTTGTATCTTTATCAAAAATAATTTCTTTATGAAACGTTCCGTTTTATTTTTACTGTTTTGTTTATTTATGTCTGTCTCTTTTGCAGAAGACAACTTGCTAAAAACAAAAATAGAAGAGGCGGTTTTAACCAAAGGCTTTTTGTACAAACAGGAAGTATTTTCAGTAGACAATATTCCTGCCTTTCGTCTGGATGCCATTAAAGTAACCAATCTGGAAAAATTTAGCACCACCACCGGATTACGCGTCATTCACAAAGTGCAGATTGGAAAAGAACTAAAAACTTACAACAATTATATCGATGCGGAAGAAATTGACGGGCTGCTTACTACTTTGCAATACATGAAGACAATTCTGAAAAGCAAGACCACGCCCGGAAGCTATACAGAAATAAAATTCACGACTAAATCCGGATTTCAATTAATGCTGAATACGGTGTTGAATACTCAAAATAAATTAGACTGGAGTTTTACAGCTCAAACCGACATTCATAATGATAAAACAATTGAGATTCTATCCAATGATGACATTGAAGAACTACAAAAAACACTGGAACAGGCAAAAGGAAAACTATAATACTTAGCCTGACAAAAGCTGGTATTCCTGACAAATTATGAATGTTAAATGTATTTTTACAAAAAAACTGCGCACTATTAACGTATAACTTATAACTTTTCCATATTTTTGCACATGGAAACACTCTCTCATTTTTCTTCTCAACACAAATTTGCTGGCGACGGATTTACATTTGACGATGTATTATTATTACCGGCTTACTCACAGGTATTACCAAGAGAAACGGACATCCGTACAAAAGTAACGCGCAATATCACCATCAACATTCCGATATTATCTGCTGCGATGGATACGGTAACGGAATCTAACCTGGCGATTGCGCTGGCACGTGAAGGTGGAATTGGTGTTTTGCATAAGAATATGCCGATTGAGGCACAGGCAGCAGAAGTACGCAAGGTAAAACGCTCTGAAAGCGGCTTGATTACCGACCCGATTACGCTGAGACCGACCGCAAAAGTGGCTGAAGCCTTTGCTCTGATGTCGGAAAACAGAATCGGCGGCATTCCGATTACCAGCGAGAGTGGTATTTTAGTGGGTATTTTAACCAACCGCGATTTGCGCTTTTGCAAAGATGCTTCCATGCTGATTCAGGATTTAATGACAAAAGACAGATTGATTACAGCTCCTGAAAAAACCACCTTAAAACAAGCGGAAGATATTCTGCATCAATACAGAATTGAAAAACTACCCATCGTTGACAAAAACGACAAACTGGTAGGTTTAATTACGTACAAAGATATTTTAAAAGTAAAAAACTACCCGAACTCTTCCAAAGATGATTCTGGCAGATTGCGTGTAGCCGCAGCTGTTGGCGTTACCACAGATATGATGCAGCGCATCGAAGCGTTGGTGAGCGTTGGTGTGGATTTTATATGCATTGATACGGCACACGGACATTCGCATGGTGTACTGACAGCCATTAAAAACGCCAAACAAACTTTTCCGCATTTGGATATTGTTGGCGGCAATGTGGCCACCGGTGCTGCAGCAAAAGCACTGGCTGATGCCGGTGTAGATGCCGTGAAGGTTGGTGTTGGTCCGGGTTCAATTTGTACTACACGTGTGGTGGCCGGCGTTGGTGTACCACAACTTAGTGCCATTTATGACGCTGCTGTTTCTTTAAAAAATACAGGTGTTCCGATTATCGGCGATGGTGGCATTCGCTACACCGGCGATATGGTGAAAGCACTGGCTGCTGGTGCCAATACGATTATGGCAGGTTCCTTGTTTGCCGGTACAGAAGAAAGTCCGGGTAAAACGGTAATTTTTGAAGGACGAAAATTCAAGACGTACCGTGGAATGGGAAGTTTGGAAGCGATGCAGGAAGGTTCAAAAGACAGATATTTCCAGGATGTGGAAGAAGATATCAAGAAGTTGGTGCCGGAAGGCATTGTAGGACGCGTGCCATACAAAGGAACATTGAGCGAAGTAATTTATCAGTTTATTGGTGGCTTACGTGCCGGTATGGGTTATTGTGGCGCAAAAGACATTCCAAGCTTGCAGGATGAAGCTCAATTTGTAAAAATCACACAAGCTGGCGTAAACGAAAGCCATCCGCATGATGTGACCATTACGAATGAAGCACCGAATTACAGCAGGTAATGCCTTGGTTCGTGAGGACACGAACCAAGGCATTGGTTATTTACAATATTTTCTAATTAGTTCATCAATATCATTAGAACTATAAAGACTTTTAGCTTTCTTAAAACCTAAACAGGCACCACTATCATCATACAAGATTGCTTTGATAAGACCGCTTGCTTGGCATGATTCAGCATTACTATAATCTATTAAAGCACCTTTATAATCTTTAATTTTATTTTTACAAATAGCATTACTTATGTAAACATCTAAATAATCTGAATCTAATTCTATTGCTTTGTTAAAATCACCTATAGCTAGATTGAATTCTTCTAATTCTTGATAAGCCATGCCGCGAAAATAATATTCTTCCTTATACTTTGAATTTAAAACAATTGCGCTGTCATAGCTTATAATTGCATTTTTAAAATCTCCACTTATTGATTAGTAATTGCCGATTTCAAAAAACATTTCACTCTTTGTTTGTGCAAAAATTGAAAAATGATTTATTAATAAAATCAGAACAATAAAACTGCTTTTACATATTTTCGTCATAAAAAAAATCCATTGTATTCATAACAAGATATTTTTACAATCTGTCAATATTAATCTATCACTCGTGTCCAGGTATCTGTTTTTTTCAGAAATTTCAGGCTGCAGATAAAACCGGTGACGTCTAAGGTTCCGTCTTTGTTTAGTTTGAATTTACCACAAAACTCATGGCCTTTTACATAGGCAATGCCGTTTTCAAAATAATTCGTAATTGGATTATAAACAGCATCCCAAAGGATTTTTAAGCCAACCAAGGGCTTTTTATATTTTGAATCGAGCAAGAGATTGCCATGTTCATCTTTATCTTCCAGCAGCCAGACTACTTTTCCTTCAATGGTATTTCCGTTTTTATACAACTGCACTTTGCAGTCCTTTTTACCGGAACACCAAACACCTAAAACATCTGGCATGGCTTGAGCTTTGCTGTTAAGCGCTATAAATAAAACAACGAGTGTAAGAAGGTAGGATTTCATGATGTTTCTAAATTGATGTATTTCTAAAGATAGTGAATATCTTTCTTAAATCCAATCTCTTAACTTATATATCCAGGATTTCTGCGGTGAAAGGTTGATGTCAAACGAATAGATTTCTCCGGATGTATTTTTGGAAGTACTGCTGATAATGGTATTATTTTTCGTTACTAACCTGAACACAATTGGTTCATTTATTTTCGACATGGTTTCAATGATAAACTGCGTCGATAATTCTTCGGTAGAAAACAGTATCTCGTTGGGTTTATAGGCCTCCAGAATATCATTCAGATTATCAATAGAACCTAAATTTTTTGTATTCTTAATGCCATTATGCAATGAAATAAATCCTGCATACGTATGCTTCAGGTGCGATTTCTCAATTTGTTCCGAAATAGTAGTTGCTTCTTTTTCACTTCCGATGATGATATACTTCTTTTCTTCTTTTATAAATGCATACAACGTATTATTAAAATAATGGAAAAGAAAACGGTAAGCCGACAACAAAAGTAGGTTTACGAAAAACCCCACTAATATCACACCTCTCGATGTACGCAGGAAATTAGGAAAAAAAGCGTATACTATTGCAATAACCAGCGTTCCGAAAGTCAAGCCAATTAATAAACGCTTCCACTTCGTATTTTTAGCATATACGCCAAACAACAACATCGATGACAGCCAAATAGCAATATAGATAGGCATATTCACATAAAAGAACGTTGCCGGAAAAATGACGTGTTCGCTTACTTTTATATAATTTTCCCAAAGCAATTGCAAAACATACAAATTACCGGACATCAGCAACACATCCATTACCGGCATGCCAAATGGAGTTACTATCTTTTGTACTACAGCCAAAAACGCCCTTAAATAGATGGCGATTTTCAATAAAAATGTCAGCATTTTGCCGCGTGTGCCGGTTACATGTTTGTTCGCAAAAATGATCATCGCATTATAAAACACTTTGATATAATTTAAGCTACCTTTTTTTGTGCTTTCACCTTTAAAATGAATAATAGACGTATCGGCGAAATAATAGTTCTTAAAATTTGCTTTTCTGATGCGATAAGATAAATCTATGTCTTCGCCATACATAAAATAATCTTCATCTAACAAGCCTACTTTATCCAGTACACTTTTTCGAAGCAACATGAAGGCGCCGCTTAACACATCAATTTCATGAGATTCATTTTTATCGAGATAGGTTAAGTGATATTGGCCAAACGTTTTTGATTTCGGAAAGAGTTTTGACAAGCCGCTCATCTTTGCAAAGGCTGCCATCGGAGACGGAAATCCGCGTTTTGACTCAGGCAAAAAATTACCGGCTCCGTCTACCATTTTCACACCTAAACCACCAACAGTTGGATCTGTTTCCATTTTATCGATACACTTTTGCAGGGTATCTTCCTGTATAATTGTATCCGGATTTAGTAATAAAATAAATTCCGAAGTTGACAATCTTATTGCCTGATTATTGGCTTTAGAAAATCCTGCATTTTCATTATTTGCAATGACTGTAACATTTGGAAATTTTTGTGCGAGCATGTTCAGTGAATCATCCGAAGAATTATTATCGACTACAAAAATTTCAAAGTCAAAATTTATATTCGATTTATAAACAGACGAAATCGTTTGCTCTAAAAAATAGCGCACATTATAATTTACTATGACTATAGTGAGTTTCAATTCTTATTCAGGTAATTTTCATAAGGCAACCTAGACTGAATACTACGCGCCAACGTTATTTCATCCACATATTCCAGTTCACCGCCAAAGGCTATCCCACGTGCAATAGAGGTAATTTTCAATTCGTATTTTGCCAGCATTTTGGATAAATAAAAAATAGTGGTGTCACCATCTATCGTTGGATTCAATGCCATAATAATCTCCTTTACTTCACCGCTTTCCATTCTTTGTACTAACGTTTGAATATTTAACTGCTCAGGACCAATACCATCCATCGGCGAAATTAAACCTTCCAGCACATGATACAATCCATTGTAATGACGTGTGTTTTCAATAGCAATTATATCTCTGAAATTTTCCACGATACACACCACGCTTTTATCGCGATAGGAATTTGAACAAATACTGCAAATATCTTCGTCAGAAACATTGTGACAGGTTTTACAGAATTTTATTTCCATACGCATTTTAAGTATTGCTTCCGATAAGCTTTTGGTGTCATTGGCTTCCTTTTGCAATAAATGCATCACCAGTCGCAAGGCTGTTTTTTTACCAATGCCCGGCAACGTCGCAAAAGCGTTTACCGCATCTTCTATTAATTTAGATGGAAATTGCATAGCATAAAGGTAGCCATAAGTTCCGAAACTTCTGAATAAGTAGTTAATGGGTAAGTTTAGATTTTTTACTAACTTCATTCCGTTTAAACACAAACCACCAAATTTATGTCATCAACCATCATCTTAATTTGCATCGTTTTATATTTTTGCCTGCTGGTTGGCATTGCCTATTTCACCGGAAAAAATGCCAACAGTGCATCCTACTTTGTAGGCAATAAAAAATCGCTTTGGTTTGTGGTGGCATTTGGATTAATTGGCGATTCGCTTTCAGGAGTAACCTATATTTCCGTACCTGGCTCTGTGAATGGTGCACAGTTCAATTATTTCCAGATGGTATTAGGTTATGTGATTGGCTACTGGATCATTTCGTTTGTGCTACTGCCTGTATATTATAAAATGCAGCTAACGTCCATCTATACGTATTTACATGACAGAATTGGCAGTGTGTCTCAACGAACAGGTGCTTTTTTCTTTATTTTATCCAGAATTATTGGCGCAGGCGCAAGATTATATTTAGCATCCATAGTATTGCAGCGTTTCGTATTTGATGGTTTCGGCATACCGTTTCCTGTAACGGTGGCTGTTATCATCTTTTTAATGCTGGTGTATACTTATAAAGGCGGAATCAAGACGTTGGTTTGGACAGATATGCTTCAATCTTCTTTTCTGCTGCTTGGTGTTATTTTCTCTATAGTTTTCATTTGCACTCAATTAGATTTATCGTTTAGCGGTTTAATAAACACTATTAAAGATTCTGAATATTCGCAAGTATTTTTTTGGGACTGGAAAGCTAAAAATTATTTCTGGAAACAATTTTTGGGTGGTGCTTTTATTGCCATCTGCATGACTGGTTTAGATCAGAATATGATGCAAAAAAACCTGAGCTGCAAATCGCTTGGTGAAGCACAGAAAAACATCAACGCCTTCAGCATCATCGTAGTTTTTGTAAATCTATTGTTTTTAGGATTAGGTGCTTTGTTATATATCTATGCCAACAGCAAACAAATTGCCATTCCGGAAAGAGGCGACGAATTATTTCCGTTTTTGGCTTTTAATCATTTAGGCACTTTTGCCGGTTTAGTTTTTGTTATTGGTTTAACGGCAGCCACTTTTAACAGTGCCGATTCAGTTTTAACCACACTGACTACTTCATTTTACATTGATTTTTTAAGAAAAAAAACAGATGATACAGAACAACATACAAAGTTAAGAATGTCTATACATGCCGGTTTTGCCGTTGTGTTGTTCATTACCGTTTTATTGTTTGGATTATTTAATGATCAGTCTATGATATTTTTAGTGATGGATATTGCCGGTATTACTTACGGACCTTTGTTAGGTTTATTTGCATTTGGTATCCTGACTAAAAAATTACCTAAAGACAAATTTGTTCCGTTTATTTGTTTGCTAAGTGCAGGCATCTGTATGTTCTTATATGTTTCATCAAAACACAAGGCAGCCTGGTTGTCCGGTTATTCATTCGGACAGGAATTATTAATAATAAACGGCACATTAACCTTCCTTGGCTTATGGCTTATCAGTAAATCAAACAAAAAGTTAACTTCATAGAAAAACCACTATTTATTATTATCTTGCAAGTCCGAATTTTTATAAAATTCTTCATTTTACGCTGCCGTTTTTTGTCATCGTAAATTGTACATTGTAAAAAATAAATTAGAAAGTATGTCATTAGATGATTTTAAGAAAAAAAGACCTTTTAAACAAAGAAACTGGACACAAGTAAATGCTTCTAACAGCTGGAGCATGTTTCGCATTATGAGTGAATTTGTGGATGCATATGATAAGATGGATAAGATAGGTCCGTGCATTTCCATTTTCGGTTCTGCGCGCACCAAACCGTACAATCCATATTACCAACTGGCAGTAAAGGTAGCAGAACGTTTATCTGAAGAAGGCTATGGTGTGATTACAGGCGGCGGTCCCGGCATCATGGAAGCAGGCAACTTAGGTGCACAAAACAAAGAAGGAAAATCCGTTGGATTGAATATTGAATTGCCTTTTGAGCAAGGTCACAATCCATATATCGACAACGACAAACTGATATCGCATCATTACTTTTTTGTGCGCAAAGTCGTATTTGTAAAGTATGCACAAGGGTTCGTTTACCTGCCTGGTGGTTTTGGCACATTTGATGAGTTATTTGAAGTAATGACTTTAGTTCAAACTAAAAAAATCGACAGAGTACCAATTGTGTTGATGGGCACTTCCTTCTGGGCTGGAATGCTGGAATGGATGAAAACGGAAGTTCTGGAAAATCAGCACAATATCGGTGCAAATGATTTTGATTTATTTTTAGTTACGGATGATGTGGAAGAAGCCATCACGTACATTAACAATTTCTATACGGAACACGATTTGGCACCAAACTTCTCTTAACAGAAAAAACTCAATATATCTTAAGGTCTGTATGCAAGTGTATACAGACCTTTTTTTATTTCTCCAAATTTTTCAAGGCTTTTCTAAACCACTCAATATCCGGTGTGGTTGCATCAAATTCAAAGCTTTTAAAATTTTCCGGTTTTTTGTAAATATCCATTAAAGAGGTCAACGCAATACCAACATTTATAAAATACGTTTGATGATAGCCAATATTCGTTTTTCTTCTGACATAATTCTTAAAAGCCTTTAAATGATTAGCAAAAAGAACCCAATCATTCATTTCAAACAAGATTTTCAGAACAAGATATTTTGCGTTCAGGTTCCAGAGCATATCCTTAAACTCATTAGTCAGTAATATTTTTAGTGCTTTCTGAGGCTGTTCTTTTGAAAAAAACACTTTAGCGCTGTTAAAATCAACTGTATTCTGTCTGTACTCTGCCGCAATGAAATTTGCATACTGCTTTATAAAATTTTCTGTTTTAGAAAACTCTTTAAGTTTGATTCCTAAAGTGACTACATTTGTAAAGCTGAATCTGCTAATTTCCCGATGCTCCAGCAAGTATCCTTTGTCAATGGCATAGATATACAACTCAAAAGCCTGTTGTGTGTATTCCTTTAAATTCTGGTTGGATTTTTTAACACAAAAATTAATCGCCATCAAGTATAAATCTTTTAAATCATGTGCTGTGAAATAAGCTTCATTTGCTTTAATATCTTTGATAAATGAATTAAATGCCGCCTCATTTTCATCTCTTATAACCAGATAGATATTATAATAAATCCGAACCGCTATATCATTTAAGAAGAATGGATTTTCCAGCAAGGTTAGAGTGGCATCTAACAGGTAATTCTCCACTTTCAGCTCTGAAATTTTTTGTAACGACTGAATAATACAGGCATATTTCAGTGTCTCAATAATGGAAAATAGGGTAGCATGGTCAATAACTTCCTGCAGGTTAAATTCTTTGCTTCTGTTGTTTTTTGAATTGATTTGAAAGTAAAGTGCCTGAATCTGATATTGCTGTAAATGATAAGAAGCATTTCTGAGTTTAATTTTCTCCATCATTGCAATACCTTCTTCCACGCTGTTATGCGCAAATTTATATAATTCATTTTCGGTATAATATTGCGACAGCAACTGCATTTTCAAGGAAGGCTGTTGTGCAACACTATTGTAAATAATAAAATTTTCTATGATTTCCGTAGTCATCCATAGCAAATGCCGGATTCTTAAATCATGATAAGGTGTATTAGGATAGAGATATTCATGTGCCTTTTCTTTAGATACGGTAGGTTCGGTGAGCGAACTTCTGGTATCAATAAATTCAAAAAAAGCTATAATGTCTTCATTTTTATTGACAAAATCAGACTTTATCCACTTGCGCAGCTTTCGTCTTTCTTCTGCTGAAAGCATTGATATTAAACTAATTAATTTTGAATCTTGCATACATATTAAGATAAAATACCGTAATTTTTTTATGACACAGCCTTAAATTTGTACCGGAAAGTTAAAAAAAGATGACACTATTTGTTCTGAGCTGAGAAATAAAATTGATTAATCATGCAACGAAGCTTTAAACATGCAGTTTTGGTCCTTATCTGCAGTAAACTTATTGCGGTGGCTTGTTCTAAACCTGCAGCAGAAAGTCCGAAGATTATTCAATCTAATCTGGTATACGAAGACAATGTAAACGGACGAACACCGCCACCAAATAATGTAATTGAGTCTGTGAACTTTTTTTATAATGAAAATGGAAGGTTAATTAGTGCTACTGTCTATGATGACACCAGCACCACTGCACATTTATTAAAAGAAATCGAGCTTACTTATCTGTCTGATAAAATAGTGGTAGACAGCTATCTGGATACGATTGGCAATGTTACCTATTATGTTGGCTTCAACGATAAAATGCAGGTGACAACAGTTACATTACCTGATAGTAACGGGTTATACTTAAATTATTTTAATGACAGGATTTCCAATTAAAAATTCTGCCTGGCAACGATGAGTACCTTAATTTTATTTATGACGACAATGACAACCTGCTTCAATATGAATTAAAAATCGGAAATCAGATTGCAGGTCGTGCTGTTTTGGATTATGATAATCAATTGATGGCATCGGAATTTGACAGTCGCTTTTTAAAAAAAGAAATCAAATTCATCTATCTCGGTGGTTTAGACTTAATGATGAAACTCGGTTTAAACTATGGAAAAGTTTCCAAAAATAAGCTTATTCGTCGCACTGAAATAATTGCAGCTACCGGCGATGTAAACGAGCAATACAATTATGGCTATACGTTCAACAATAATTTAGAAATCACTAAACGAAATATCAGATTTTCTACCGATACGCTGTTTTATCAGTTTAAATACTAAACTGCTAACAAAGCAACTCAGAACATTTAGTAGTTATTTTCTATAACTTAGTTCACCAGAAGGTCCGATTTTTCGGAGCTTCTTTTTTTGTATAGTTTGATAATTTGTTTCTATTTTTGAAAGACGTGTGCATACCTAAAAATACAGGATTTATTCTAACTGCTTTTTGCGTATTTTTTTCTACGTACTTATTTTCACAAGAATACAGAAACGCAGGTTTTATTAAGCCGATGCAGCTGCCGTTTAATTTAGCCGGAAGTTTCGGCGAGCCACGTAAAGATCATTTTCATTCCGGAATCGATATAAAAACGAATGGCGTGGAAGGCGAGCCTGTATTTGCTATTGGTGATGGTTATATTTCCAGGATTCGTGTTTCGCCGTATGGTTATGGGAAAGCCATTTACATTACGCATACAAACGGTTTTACCAGTGTATACGGACATTTAAGCAGATTTAACGGAGCCATTGAAAACTATATTCATACAAAACACTACGCACTTAAAAAATCAGAACTGGATTTAACGTTAGACCCAACTGTTTTTCCTTTGAAGCAAAACGATACAATTGCATTTTCCGGCAACACCGGTGGAAGTTCGGCACCGCATTTACATTTTGAAATCAGAAACACGAAAACAGATCACGCATTAAATCCATTGGATTTTTATCCAAGAGATTTTTATGTTGATACGATTCCGCCGCAGATTAATAAGGTGAAAGTTTATAGTATTTATGATAAAAATTACAATTCATTTTCATTTGTTTATAATCTTAAAAAAGAAGGAATTTATTTTGTTAATTCAGATACCATATTTCTTTCAAACGATTCCATAATTTCATTTTCTTTAGAAGGTTTTGACAAACAAGATAATTCGGAAAATAAAAATGGCATTAAAAAAATAGAAGTTTTTCAAAATAATAATCTTGTTTTCAAATACGATTTAACTGAAATAGATTTTGACAGAACCAGAATGTGTAATGCTTTTGTAGATTACCATGAAATGATGATTGATAATGGATATTTTTATAATTGTTATCAATTACCAAATAACAAGCTATCTTATTATTCTAATGGTGATGGATATTATACATTAGATAAAGGATTAAATATTTTTAATATCATAACATATGATTATAATAGCAATGCTACTGATATTATTTTAAGAATAGTAAAAGATAATCATGGAACTATATTTGATTCTGTTTTGGTTGACTTTTCTAAATTAACTACAAAAGAAATTAAGACATTAAAATCAGATTCTATAATTAATAATGATTTTAAATTTAAAATTGCACCAAATACATTTTATGAAAACGTTTATTTAAATATTGAATTAATAGAACAACAACCGACAATAAAATTTGATGTTAATGCATTTTCAATTTATATTCCTCTTCACAAACCTGCAAAAATAGAATTCAAATCTACCATCAAAAAAAACAGAAACAAAGTTGTTATTGTAAGGCAAGATCAAAAAGGAAAAGAAAGGGCATTGAAAACTACATTTGATAAAACTAAATTTTTTGCTGAAACTAAAGAGCTTGGTTCTTTTTATTTAAAATACGATACTACAAAACCTGAAATAAAAATCTTAAATCAGATTCCGATAGCTATCGGAACTGAAATCTTAAATATCGGTATTACAGACAATCTATCTGGCATTGACAGCTACAATGGTTACATCGATAACCAATGGGTCAATTTTTATTACGATGCTAAAAATGACGTGATAGAATACAAATTTGACGAGTATTGCAGCAAAGGTGAACATCTTCTAAAAATCATTGTTACTGATAAAGTTGGAAATAAAACAACTGTTCAACAAAAATTCAGCTATTAAATTCTATAATTCATTAATTCTACCATTATGCTAACCGAAGGAACCAAAGCACCAAAAATCAAAGGCGTCGATTTTAAAGACAAAACCACCGTTCTTTATTTTTATCCGAAAGATGATACACCGGGCTGCACCGCCAATGCCTGCGACTTCAGAGATAACTACGCAACGCTCACCAAAAAAGGATTTACCATCATCGGTGTTTCGCCGCAAGATGAAAAATCGCACAATAAGTTTAAAACAAAATACGATTTGCCTTTCGAATTAATTCCGGACACCGATAAAACCATTGCGCAGGCTTACGAAGTTTGGGGCAAGAAAAAATTTATGGGCAAAGAATATGAAGGCATTCTGCGCACTACTTTCGTCATTAACGGCAAAAGTGTTATTGAAAAAGTAATTGAAAAAGTTGACACCAAAAATTCTACCAAACAATTATTAGAAGTTATTGCAAAATAATAAAATTTAAACCACATAGAAACATAGTTTCAAAAGATGCTATGATAAAATAGGATTCATAGAAGCAATGCTTTACATAGATACTGCTATGTTGGAATTTTAATTCCTATACAAATCTTTTAAATCAAAATAATTCTATGATTCTATGTGGTTAATAATTCATTATTTTAGTTTTGCTGACTTGTCGAGGCATCACTATAAATCGTAATAATTTTCTTTTCACACAAATTATTTATTTCCTTAATAGGAAAATGAAATTTATTTCCGTAGATTTATTTTTAATGGATTTGCCGGAAACCGATTCAGAAATAACTGTCCTAAAAGTACTACTGCAGGTGAAATACAGTCAGTTGAATGCGTTGCTTGAAGCCACGAAAGCCATCAACGACAATGTATCTTCAGAAGGATTGTATCAGATTTACAAGTTTACCTTACACGAACAAATCCGTGTAAAAGAAATTGCCTTGTTTATGTATGACCAGGCATGGAAACGTGTGGTTTGGGAAAAACAGGAACAGGATTTTTATATTCCGATTCAATCTCATTTTGAAAAGTATAAAACAGCAAAAGAATTATCTGCTGAAGAGCAGGTCATTTTTGGCGGCTTTAAATTTATAGTGCCGGTTTACCATAAACAGCAGCCCTTAGCCTTAGCTTTATTGGGCAACATGGATGAAGATATCTCTCATCAGAAAAATGAACTGTTAGAATTTACACAGATATTCACCAATATTATTACGGTTGCCGTAGAAAATAAACGACTGTTTCGAAAAGAAGTGGAGAAGAAGCAATTTGACAAAGAACTGGATCTGGCTTCTAAAGTGCAAGGTATGCTTATCCCTAAAAAGCTGCCCAAAAACAATATGTACGAATTTGCAGGTTTATATTTGCCGTTTAAAGGAATTGGCGGTGATTACTACGATGTCATTCATATCAATAAAGATGAATTTGTATTTTGCATAGGTGATATTTCCGGAAAAGGTGTGGCGGCGGCTTTGGTGATGGCAAACCTGCAGGCATATTTGAACGCAACGTTAGGTTTGGGCTTTGCCAAAGAAAAATTAATAGAAAAACTAAATCAGAAAATTTATTCCATTACCAACGGTGAAAATTTCATTACGCTTTTTATTGCTAAATACAACATTATCACGCGTGAACTTGAATACCTGAATGCCGGACATGTGCCACCTTTATTAATTCACGAAGATCAGGTAGAATTGTTAGAAAAAGGCAGCACTTTATTAGGTATTTTTGAAGAACTGCCAAAAATTGAGTTTGGAAATATTACCATCCAACCGAATACTACGATAGTAACCTTTACAGATGGTCTTACTGAAATGGAAAATGAAGATGAAGTGCAGTTTGGACATGAACGCTTGCTGGAATTCAGCAGAATCAATTACCGCTTAGGTCCGGAAATTTTCAATAAAATCTTATACGATTATGTAAGTAAATTCAAAGGCAATGTGCTTTTCAGTGACGACATCAGCGTACTGACTGCTAAGTTTATGTAATTTTCCTTATTCTTTATTTTGAATACGACCAACAGAATACAGTATTTAGACAGCATTCGCGGGTTGGCTGCGCTATCTGTTGTTATCTTTCATTGCATTTCCAATCATTGGGGCTACCGCACAGATGCGAAGATTAGTTTCCTGTTGTTTAATGGCAGCGATGCGGTCTCTTTATTTTTTGTTTTAAGCGGATTGGTGCTCACCTTAAATATCAACCAATCAGCCGGAAAGGACTTTCGATGGATGGAATACAAAAACTTTATTTTAAAACGATTATTCAGAATTTATCCTGCATATATCATTTGTCTGCTTATCTATTATATCTATACGTACGCCAATTTATCACTTACAGATTTTGTGATAAATACGTTACACAATAAATACAATCTTATTCAGGAATTAGTGCTCATCAGAGAAAATCATAATCTATATTTACCGGGCTGGAGTTTAGGAATTGAAGTGGCACTATCTGCCTTTCTTCCGTTTTTAGTATTATTATTTAAGTATGATAAAAAACTGTTTGCTGCTTTTACAGTCGCTGCTATTTTATTGAACAAACATTACATTTCTATATTTACCTTGCACTTTTGTTTAGGTATTGCCATTGCATTTTATTACGATAAAATAGCCAATTTTAATTTTAAAGAATCCGGTTGGTACAAATACAGGTTTCTTCTTTATAGCAGTATTTTTATTTTGTACGGATTTCGGCATTTGCTGTCATTAATGGAGAACACCGATGTTTACGATGAATTATCAAAATTATTTTTTCTGGATGAATTTATGTTTACCGGAATAGGTGCTGCCGGTATTCTTGTATTTGTCATTCAAAACAAAAACGTACAAGCTTTTTTATCTGCAAGACCACTCTTATTTATAGGAAAAATATCTTACAGCATCTACCTGACGCACTGGTTTTTTATAACGGTTTTACTGGACAATTGGAATTTCTTTTATCCATTTTTTAAGAATGAATTTCAGCTGATGTTATTTTACACCATCAGCACATTGTTTGCTACCTTACTTATTTCAACAATAGTATATTATGCAGTAGAAAAACCAATGATACTTTTTGCCAGAAAAAAATTCAAAGCAGTTAGTTGACAGATGATTTCTTTTCTTCCAGTTCAATAGTATTTACACTGAAATTAACCAGTAACGCCAGACACATAAAAAACAGCGACCCTAATTTATTGGCTTCCACCAAATCACTCAGTGTATTATTCAATAAAAAAACAATGATACAAAGTGTGATGGCAGCAATATAGTTCTTTTGAATTTCAGTACCTGAAGTATAGGATTTTTGTGCTGTCAATAATATTACACATAATAAAACCACATACAGAAAAAACGCCGGCAAGCCCTGTTCTGTCAGCAACAATAAGAAATAATTATGCACGGTAGATTTTTCCTCGTTATCACTGATATACGTTTCGTATGCAGTGACAGTATATTGTTTATAATTGGAGACAAAATTATTAGGACCCACACCAACTAAAGGATGTTCTTTAAATAAATGTACAGCGGCTATCCATCTGTAAAAACGCTCTACTGTACTCATATCTTCCATCTCAAAAGTGGAAGATAAATGATCTGCCAGCTCATCGTGGTAAATGGTATGTTCATAATTGGGTGCGTATTTCAGGTAATTATTATCTTTCAGGATATAAGCAGAAAACAACATAGCAACTACACTTACGGCTACCAACACGTACTTTGTAAGGTTGTACTTTAGAACCAGAAAATAAACCATCATTGCAACAACCGCCAGCCAGGCACCACGCGTATAAGACAAATAGATGGCTGCCAAAAACAACGGAATGGAAAATTTCAATAATTTATGCAGCAACGAATTTGAAGCATACCAGCTTTTCGCCAGAAAAATAAACGGCAGCAACATCGTAATAAAAACTGCATAATTTACATGATTTCTATAAATCGGATGTACCGCATTGGTGATCGTATCAAAAGTAAATCCCATAATTCCATGACGAATCATCACAAAAATCACTGACAATAATGTTGGAATAAACAAACACCAGAAAAATAGTTTCAGGCTGTTTTTTGTGCGAAGTAAAATTATCGGCAGTATAAAAAAACCAAGCAAGTACCAGGATTTTGCCAGCAGGTATTTTATCGACAAGAAAACATCTGTAGAAAAAAGTGTTGCGAAAATGCTCCAGCCAAACATCAGCAAAAGCAATACTGCAATTGGATGTTTGTATACCGGATTTCTGATTTCATCGTAATGAAAAATAAGATAAAAAAGCGTGCAAACAGCCAAGACCATCACCAATGGCTCCGAAGGCAAATCTGTACCGAAACTACCGAGATAAGTCTCAACAGAAACCGGCATCACAAAGAGCATCAGAAAAAAGACTATCCGAAAATTAAGGATAAGCAAGGCAGGAAAAAGCAAGGCAAAAGGAAGCACAAAAAGCAATTGGAAATGATAATAAATTCCGGCTAAAAAGCATGCTACTGCCATAACACCGCTTGACCAAAAGAGCGGTTTTTCATATTTGGCAAAAAAATCAGGAACGCTGAAATCCGTATTTGTCTGCATGCTTATACAATTCTATCACTAATGCTGAAAAGGAAGCCAGGAAAAAAGAAGCCACTGCCGTTGCCAATACTATCAACCAACGAACCGGCTTGTATTTTTTAACTGCAGGAACAGGTTCTTCTACCACGTATAATGTTTTGAAAGCTGCTGAAGATGAAACCGCATACTGATCTCTGATAGTAATCAGTTTTTTTAATTCATCCATATCTTTTCCGTTTGCAATCGTTTTCTTCTCTTCAATTTGTTTATCCAGCAAAGACATCACGGTTGTCTTGTTTTCCTGCAACATATTTCTATAGATAGAATCCGATTTTCCCACCACATCTTTTACAATATTGGCAGCCAATACAGGATCCACATCTAACATACTTACACCAATGGCACCTAAATCATCTCGAACGGCATCGAAGTTGCTGTTGAATTCTCGTTGCGTATAATAAGTTGCCATTGATTTATCTTCACCATCCAGCTTGTAATGTTTGGTCAGGTTGTATTTTTGGATAACATACAGGTTAACGACCGCAGAGTTCAGAATATTCAGAAAACGATTGATATCTTCTTTTCCGCCAAAGATACCAACACCACCAACTTCTTTTTCGTTAAACAATGCTGCTCTGTCTGTACTGGTTGGATTCGATAAATAAAAGACCATATTCGATTTATAATACGGAGGCATTATAAATGGCATTGTAATGATGACACTAGCCAAAACGGCAATAACGGTAAATATCAGAATCTGATTTTTCCATTTTAAGACTATTTTCAGAATTTCTAACATCTGTTTAATTTAGTTTAATATTCATCAAAAATAACAAAACTTATCGATTTTACCCGTTTGCGCCCACTTTCAACTGAAAGGTATGTTTTCCAATTAATCCTGTAAAAAAAGAAATAAATGGTATAGTTATAAAATAAGCGGCAACATGCATCAAGAAATCAGTCATCTGATTTTCAGAAAAAATATTGTTTTTCAACAACACGATGACCAGTAAACACAATAATATGAAAGAGAATAGCTGAAAAACATAGAATACATTCATTTTTAATTTAAAAATACGGATACTATATATGGTATAGCTTACCAGCATAAAAATTTGAGTAATGAGCGTTGCCTGACCGGCTCCTTTTGCACCAAATCGTGTTATCAAAATAAAATTCAGACTGATATTTAGGATAACAGCTAACACTAAGGTATAAATCATTAACCTGAAATTCTGATTGGCAGTGAGCAGCGTTCCGATAACATACAAGATGGCAACCGGAAAGAAATTTAGTAATAAATAACCGAAGACTTCTGCTGAATACTGAACATTGGAAGTGCTGTAAAGTAATTGCATAATCTCTAAACGATAGGCAAATAAACATACGATTAAAGAAACCGAAACGCAAAATATGATTGAAACACCTGATTTGAGCAAGGTTATAATTTCTGTTTTTTTAGAAAGACGATAAGCAAACAATGGCAATAAAATAGTGGCAAATAAGTAACCGATATTATTCAGCGACTCCATAATTCTGTAGCCTTGCGCATAAACACCGGATTCTGCAGCTCCGTTGGCACCTTGCAAGCGTTCCAGCATCACACCATCAACTCTGTAATAGGTGGTCATTAAAAAATGAATCACCGCATACGGCATCGTTTGTTTTGCGATTACATAAAACTGCCGCAAGTTAAACGTAATTATAAATTTATCTGTAAGTCTTAATGCAAACACCAGACAAACCGCGAAAGTGATGCAATAAGCAGCCAGCTGTGCCACTGCAAAATTGAAAATTGACAATTGAAAGGATGCAAAATTTCCCCAAATTAAAATGGCACAAAAAACAATCATCAGTAATTTATCCAACACAGACAAGAGCGCATCTGTAATAAAATGCTGATGTGCCGATACGTTGGAACGCAGGTAAATATTAAACGACAATAAAATCTGATTCGCCAGAATAATCCAGATAAACGGTTTAGACAAATAACCTAACGGATAAGCAACTGCCACGCATATAACAAGATAAATTAAAAACAAGATTGTTTTGAAAACCAGGATGTTTGGCAGCAGCTCATTGATTCGTTTATTATCTGCGGCTACTTCTCGGTTGCTGTAATTCTGAAAACCAAAATCCAGTAAAATCTGAAACAGATAGGTAAAATTAAAAATCGCGAAATAAATACCATATTCTGCTTCGCCAACTTTATTCTGCACGGTTCTGTCGATGCCAAATACCCAGAACGGCTTTATCAATAAATTGACAAAGACCATAAAAAAGACATTGAATACAAATGATTTCCGCAAGCTTATAATTTAAATATGGTTTTTAGTTGTGCTACACCATCTTTGGTAAAGTAATTCACATACTTTTTTTCATCAATTTTAAAAACAATATAACTCGACTGATTATTCCAGAAAATATCGCCGTTTAAAATAGTACCATTGTTGAGTGTAAAACTATAATACACTAATGATTTTAATTCCGGAATTTCTGCTGCAACAGAATCTTTAATGTAACTTAGAAAAGAGTTATAGTAACTTTTAGGCACATCCACATGTTTAAATTCAGCAGCATGATTGATATCAAATTTCTGAGTAGAATTTATCATCTGCAAAAAAACAGACTGCGATAATTTTACAGCCAGTGAATTTTTTGCAAAAGAAAGAATATTTAGCGACAGCAATAGAATACCAAGCATCCATTGTTTGAATATAATGTTTGTATTTAGCTGCTTCCTGCTCATTTTGTATACACTTTATCTAAAGCTTTATTAATAATGCCGCATGCTTTCTGAATTTCTTCTTCCGTAATAATTAAAGGCGGTGCGATGCGCATACAATTATCGGCAAACAGAAACCAATCGGTTACTAATCCATTTTCCAGACATTCATTTATTACTTTTCTCAGATTGTCAAAGTTGTCTAAATACAAAGCCATCATCAATCCGCAGTGATGAATTTTCTGTATTGCAGCATGGTTCAGCAGCTTAATAAATAACTGCGCTTTTTGCGCTGCCTGCTCATACAATCTTTGCTCAGAAATAATTTGCAAAGAAGCCAGACCTGCCGCACAGCAAACCGCATTTCCGCCAAAGGTGGTGATGTGACCAAGCACCGGATTGTTTTGCAGCACCTGCATTATTTTTATATCTGCAATAAAAGCTGCTAAAGGCAAGCCTCCACCAAAGGCTTTTCCAACAAGTAAAATATCCGGAACAACATCTTCCGTTTGGAAGCGAAACAGGTTTCCCGTTCTGCCGCAACCGGTTTGTATTTCATCAAATACTAAAAGTGTGCCTGTTTCGTCACATCGTTTTCGCACGGCTTCCAGATAACCTTTTTCCGGAACAATGACACCAGCTTCTGCCTGTATTGGTTCTAAAAATACAGCTGCAGTTCTATTGGTAATTAAGTAAATGTCCTCAAAATTATTATATCGAATTTGACGAACATCCGGCAATAAAGGTCTGTAAGCAGATTTGAAATATTCATCGCCGTTCAAACTCATTGCACCTTGTGTGCTGCCGTGATAAGAATTGTAACAAGATATAATTTCTGTTTTTCCGGTGTAACGCTTTGCCAGTTTCATGGCACCTTCCGTGGCTTCAGTTCCTGAATTGGTGAAATACACAGCGTTCAGGGTTGATGGCAGCAAATCACCAAGTAATTTCGCCAGCTGCACCTGCGGACTTTGCACATACTCGCCGTACACCATAGTGTGCATGTATTTGGCAGCTTGCACCTGTACCGCCTGCACCACTTTTGGATGACAATGACCGAGCGCACTCACACCGATGCCGGAAATCAGATCTATATATTTCTTTCCTGCAACATCATATAAATAAATACCTTCAGCCTTTTCGATTTCCAATCCTAATGGAGCATCGCTGGTTTGCGCTACGTGTTGCAGAAAAAGCTGTCGCTGAGTAAGCATGTTACAAAGATATTGCAAAGCAATGAAATATCTGTTTTTGATTTACATAAAAGACTGTAATTGTCGTTAGCTGTCAGTGTAAAAAACAGTAGCATGAAAACAATTCCTTTTTTTACGTGTTATTTTTTGTGTTTTAAATAAACGTAACTGTTAATATAGATATTATTATTACAAAAAACTATTTTATTATTTGTAAAAAGACAAACCATGGCAGATAACTCATATAAACAAAAAAGCACTTTAAGTATGTTATTTATCTTAAGTATGTTTTTTATTTCCTGTGACAAAGAAGACACTACATCCAATAAAGCTTGTGAAGGAAAAACTATAGTAATCAACACAAGTACTGACAGCACATCCAGTTCTTTTTCTTCAGATGGAAGAATTTCTGTAAATGCATCCGGAAGCACTGGCTTTACCTATAAACTTAATTCTACAGGAACATATAGTACAACTTCTGTTTTTTCCGGCTTAGCTGCCAATTCATATACTGTGTTTGTTAAAGACAGTACTGGTTGCGAAAAAACAAAATCGGTAATAGTTCCGTTCAAAGGAGCCCCCTTTAACCCATGCACCGGAACACCCGGACCAAAATTTAATGCTGTCAAAAGTTTAATGATTAACAGATGTAATTACTGCCATAGAGGAGGCAGTTCAGCAGATGGCGGGCTAGATTTATCCGTTGACTGCAACATTGTTAATTCTAAAGCGAAAATTAAAATAAGAGTAATTGACCAGGGAAATATGCCTCCAGGTGGACCAGCGTTAAGTGCGGACGACAAACAAAAAATCATGGACTGGATTAATGCCGGAGGCAGAATTACAGATTAATAGCCTTTTATAAAAACTAATACCTGACCGCCGGACAAATCAATCCGGCGGTTTTCGTATACATACTTCTTTGTAATAAATAAATTAGCTTTTGTACAGATGAAAGATAACATTAACACCTAACTTTACTTCAATTAATTTTTGCAATATGGCAACCCAAAAAGATTTTTCTATCCTGATTACCGGCACCGGTTTTTCAGGTATTTGTGTAGGCATCCAGTTGAAAAAAGCTGGCATTCATAATTTTACTATTGTAGAAAAAGCCAATGATGTAGGCGGCACCTGGCGCGACAATACCTATCCCGGTGCAGCTTGTGACGTAAAATCAAATTTATATTCTTATTCCTTTGAACCGAATCCGAACTGGACGCGTGCATACTCGCCGCAAGCGGAAATTCTGGCATATATAAAACATTGTGTAAAGAAATACGATTTAGGCAAGCATATCCTGTTCGACTGGGAAGTGAAAGCGGCGAAATACGACGAAAAAAAAGCAATGTGGGAAGTGACCAATCAGCACAACGAAACCATTAAGGCGAATGTAGCAATTGTGGGCAACGGACCTTTACATATTCCAAGCTTGCCGGATATTGAAGGCATCGAAGATTTTAAAGGAGCCGTTTTTCATTCGGCTCAATGGAAGCACGATTTCGATTTTAACGATAAAAATGTATGTGTAATCGGCACCGGTGCCAGTGCGATACAATTTGTACCGGAAATTCAACCGAAAGTAAAGAAGCTATACTTAATGCAGCGCACTGCACCCTGGGTTTTGCCAAAACCAGACGGTGAATTTACACCAACAGAAAGTACTTTATTTGAAAAAATTCCACTGATTCAGAAACTCAATCGGGATTTTATATACTACCTGAATGAAGCGCAGGTGGTGGGCATGATGTATAACGACAATATTTTGAAATTAGGGGAAGTGATTGGCAAACGCCATATCAACAAATATATTAAAGATCCTGAGTTGCGCAGAAAACTGACACCAATGTTTAAGCTAGGCTGCAAACGTGTCTTGTTATCCAATAATTATTATCAGGCGCTGGCACAACCCAATCTGGAAGTAGTAACGGATGGCATTCAGAAATTTACGAAAGACAGCGTGGTGACGAATGACGGGAAATCACGTAAGATTGACACGGTTATTTTAGGAACCGGCTTCCATGTGGCTGATAGTTTCCAATACTATAACGTGACTGGAAAAAATGGCGTACAATTAAAAGATGTGCTGCACGATGCACCGGAAGCGTATTACGGCACCAGTGTACATCAATTTCCGAATCTGTTTATCATGCTGGGACCGAATACCGGTCTAGGTCACAATTCCATGATTTATATGATTGAATCGCAGACCAATTATATTCTGGATGCGGTGCAGAAAATGATACAACAAAACATCAAATCTATAGATGTAAAAAAAGAAGTGCAAAAGAAGTTTAATGAGGAAATTCAGAAAAAACTGGAAGGCACCATCTGGCTTTCAGGCTGCAAAAGCTGGTATCTGAGCGCGGATGGTAAAAACCATACCGTATGGCCTGGCTTTACGCTCGAATTCAGAAACAGAACAAAAAATATCAACCTGAACGACTATAGTTTAGAGAAAATTAGTGTGAAGAAAGAAGAAGCTGAGTTGGTGTAAATGGTATTTATTTCAAAGACACCTTATCCGTTCCTTCATTGAGCACCAACAATATTCTTCCCTTATAGGCAGAACCAATTATATCATACTGAACCGGCAAAATCTGCTTTCCTGATTTGTCCAACAATCCGGATTTTTTATCCTTCAATACTTTAACATAGCCGTTTTTACAATTATCGCCGCCGTCGTACTCGAAGTTGGCAATGGTTTTGTTGCTGCTATTTATTAAACCCCATTTGCCCTCTTTTTTTGCCCAGGCAAAGCCTTCATATAATGGTTTTACTTCCTGATATTTAAAATCAATCAACGTTTTGCCTTTGTCGTCAATCAAACCATAAGTTGTTCCTTTCTGTACCGGATAAGTTCCATTTTCAGGATTGCTTGCACCATTGTATACGTCCTGATTTATCTTTTCCCCCTTTTTATTGATTAAATAAAATTCGTTACCAGCTTTTACAATGGCAACACCATTGTAAAAAGGCGAACCTACATCAAACTTATTCGGAATAATCCATTTACCGGCAGTATCTATATAACCGGATTTCCCCTCCTTTTTTACGCCTGCGAGATATTCTGAAAATGGCCCAACTTCATCGTATTCTTCGTTATTAATTTTTTTGCCGGATTTATCGATAAAGTAAAATTTATTGCCATATTGCTGTTTCACCGATGCTCTGCCATTTTTAAAATTTCCTGTTTCAGAACAAGAATAAATTGAAACAGCAACATCTCCTTTCTTATCATAAAAAAATCTTATGTTGCCATATGATTGTTTTGCCTTAGCCAGGCCTTCGCTGTAAGGGCCTTCAAAAATATTGTACAAATCTTTTATTTTAGTAAATGATTTATCCACCAGATAAGGTGT
>JBIKPT010000046.1:0-18218 GCA_044357355.1 Chitinophagales bacterium | reverse complement strand
TGTTCCAGTTTACTTCTTTAGTAATTACTTGTAAGGTTTGAATACCTGTACCCGGATCTGTTACATAGATGGAGTCAACACCACCACCGGCGACGTTTAATGCCTCAGTCGGATCAATTGGTGCGGAAAAATCATCATCCATACCACTGTACACCTGACATTTACCGCTTTGTACAGCATCTAACAATACCTGAATAAACGGTGCTTTTGGCCATTTAAAATGCAAATTTATTTTTTCACGAAGGTCGATAACACGCCATACATTTTTCCACCAGAATACATCTGCTTCACGAATTGGCTCATAACCCATAGCCACTCTTTTTCCTGTAATTTCCTGTACCCAAGGTAATTTCTGAACCTCAGTTTTTAAATTACTGGAATCTAAAGTTGATGCTGTTGCTGCACCGGGAGCTAAAGCTGCAGGTTGTGCAGCAGTAACTGCTCCACTGCCAGCATTCGGATCTTCGCTAACCGGTTCAGGTGCAGTTGTACTGGTAACTGTACTATCTTCACCAACTTCCTGTGCAAAAACAGCTGATGTGTTTAAAAACACAAGCGTCAGTAACAACCATCCTAATTTATTAATTTGCATTTTCATATTGTAAATTCTTATTAATCTATTTTAAACGCTACACCTGGAATTTTACGTGATAAACCATCCGGACCTTTCACTTTTATTTCTTCTATGTAGAAAATATCGCCTGGTTTTGCTTTAGCAATAAACACTTTTTGTGCTGCACTAAAATAAGCACCTGTTGCAGAAGCAATACCCGGATCTTGTAATTTAGGCTGGTAGAACATATTGAAACTCAATACTTCAAATTTAGCATCGAAGTCAAAATTTTCTAAATCAGCAACCACACCTTGCTGTGCTTTCCAAACGCCTGCATTGATTCTACCACCTGGCATACCAGATACTTTAGCAATCGGGTTAGGAATTAACTTCACACGGAATGGAAATGCACCATAGTTTTTACCATTAGCTGAAACTGTTACATTGGTAGTACCTTGAGTTGTTACTCGAACTTCATATTTACCACCAGAACCTGTAATCGTACCATTAGACATGGAAACATTTAATTTACTGTTCGCCACACCAGCTGCAGAAACCTGCACCGGATTTGGAACACCAATATAGAACACGTTCATCTTTGTCGGAGAAACGGTAGCAAAAGGAGCTGCAACAGTATATTTAAATGGAGGTAACGGATAGCTGTTTACTACATTCGTCTTTGGATTTTTCAAAGAGATACTACCTTTTAACTCATACTCACCAACACCTGGTGTAGATTTATAATGAGCAATTCCTTTGTCATCCGGCTTAAGGCCTGCGCCATTAACACTAACAGATACATTATCATTTCTGGAACTTGTAGCTGCTAAGAATACATTGGCTTCAAAAGTTTCACCTTGCAAAATATAAGCGGATGGTGAAGTAATCTGAGCTGAAAATGCATCAAATACCACTTCTTCCGGTTTTAATTCTTCAGAGCTACCCACTTTAGAGAAGAAATACTGAACTAAAGTTCCTTCTGATGCTTTAATATCAGATAATTCTTTTGTTAACATCGTCATGGATGCTATCGGAGGCATTTGATAGAAGTTTTCACTGGCCCAATCTCCACCTGGTTTTTGTGAATCTGTACTCAATGGAATTTTTTTCATAACAAGACTTACATCAGCGGTATCAATTAACTTAGAAATCTCTGCTTTAAAAGCGTCAATTTTCTTTTTAAGTTCATACCCTTTTCCGTCTTTTGTTTCTTTTATGAAATAACGGGTAGATGCGTCTAAATCATCCTGACGTTTCATCAAAGCTCCTTCTTCACCTGGCCCACCAGCTTCTTTAATGATACCTTCTTGCAACGTTTTTACATATTCCTGTAATTCTTTAGAAAGTGCAATTACTTTGTCTGCTCTTTCCTGATATTTGGTAATTTCTAAATTACCAGGTTCTTTTAATTTTTTTGCAGCAAAAGCACTGTAGTTTACACGTGAGTTTACATCTAATAAAGTATTGGAACCTGCTAAACTATCATTAATAGTTCTGAATGCGTTTAAGATTTCAGCAGAGACGTTCAATGCAAGTAGTGCGGTTAACACCAGGTACATTAAGTTAATCATCTGCTGCCTGTTTTCCTTAGGAATAGACATGTTTTACAATTTTTTTTGGTTAAAAATAATGTTATACAGATGATTATATTAAGAACGCATAGCTGAAAGCATGTTTCCGTAAATACCATTTAATTTTTCTAAGTTACCAGCTAAGCCACCCATTTGATTTTTGAATTTCTCTGTGTCTGCTAATGAGCCTTCTAAACTTGTCATTGCAGTAGATAAATTACCAATAAATTTGTTCATTGTTTTTAAGTGTGTGTTAGTGTCTTGTAATTCCATTTCATAAACAGCATTCAGCGCAGCTAAGTTTTTAGTAGCACTTTGAACCTGAGAATGATACAGAGAAGCGTCACCTGTAGCAGCAGCTAACTTACTCATTCCGTCAGCAGCGCTTGAGAAAGATTCTTTAACGCCATTTAAGGAAACAGCTGCATTTTTTGCAGAAACCGCAAAGTCATTAGAAGCAACAGTTGCATCTGCTAAGTTTCCTAATTTTCCTACATTTTCAGCAAAATTCTTAAGGTTATCTCCAAATCTGTTTACTAAATTCTGATCCACTTTAGCCGCTTCTAACATTTTGTCCATTTCAGCAGAAATAGATTTTTTGTTAGCACCGCCAGCAGAACCAGCAACTGCAGCTTCGCTGTCATATTCAGATAAACCTGGATAGTATTTTTCCCAGTAGTAATCCGGTTCCGGTGGAATAATACCTGAAATAGCGAAAATTACCGCTTCTGTTAATAATCCTAATGTCAGTGCGTAACTTGCCCAAGAAAAGTGCAAGATTTTCGCCCAAGCGCCAATAATTACAATTGCAGCACCTACACCGAAAAGTAAATTTTTAGCGTATTTAAATGATTTTTGTTTAAAGAATGGAGTTGCCATAAAAATTTTAATTTATTTGGTTAGTTATTAATGAGTTAACGTAAATCAGTAAAATTTATTTTAATTAGTTGCCAAAATCGTTCATAGATCTACCCATGAAAGGCAATAAGCATCTGAAGCCAACATAAGATTTTGCTGAATCCTGATATTCATATGATTTTGTACCGCATTGTAAGAAATAGGCAATATCTTTCCAAGAACCGCCTCTGATAACCTTACGTTTCATTACGTTTGGTTCATCTTCTTTAGCGTCATATCTGAAATCCGGTTGCTTATCGTGGATAAATGCATTTGCATCATCTTCATAAGCTGTAGATGTCCATTCAGCAATATTACCAGCCATATTGTATAAACCAAAATCATTTGGCCAGTAAGACTTCGCGTTAACCGTATAGAAACCACCATCTTCAGGATAATTTCCTCTGCCTGGTTTAAAGTTTGCTAACAAACAACCTTTTGTGTTTCTGACATATGGTCCGCCCCAAGGATATGGTGACAAGTTTCTGCCACCGCGAGCCGCATATTCCCATTCGTATTCTGTAGGTAATCGGAACTGATCTAAAGGTGCTTCGTTTTGATTAGCTCTGTAATCATTCCATTTTAATGTTCTCCATGCACAAAAAGCATTACACTGATCCCAGGTCACACCTACCACCGGATAATCATCATAAGCAGGGTGTGTGAAATAAGAACGGGTCATTGGTTCGTTGTAAGAATAAACGAAGTCTCTGATCCATACCATCTCATCAGGATAGATAGAAATTTTCTTTTTTTCCATGAAAGCGCTTCTTGGTTTTGCATCTTTGTCTGTTGGTCTTTGCTGTGCAGCTTCTTTCCATTTAAACCAAGTGTAAGCATATTCTAATTTACGTGGATCCAATTCTTTTTTCCCGTTAATTCTGTCACCTTCAGAATAAAATAAAGGATCTAACTGTGCACCTTCTTCAGTAACGCTGTTTCCTGATGTCCAGTCCATATCAATTGGCATATCCCAGTTAATTGCTTGTTGTCCGTTGTCACCTTCTTTGAGGTGATCGCCACCTAACATCTGGTGTGCAATAGAATCACGCACGTATTCAACAAATTGACGGTATTCGTTGTTAGTGATTTCAGTTTCATCCATGTAAAAACCAACAATGGATAATTGCTTCATTTTGGTATTGAAAGCATAATTGACATCCTGATCGGATGGCCCTGCATGAAATACACCAGATGGAACATATACCATACCGTAAGGTAAGAGATTATTATCCCAATTTGGACGATCCTGTGCACCGATTAACTGACCATCTGTGCCATTACCGCCTTTGCAACTAGCTAACAATACAGCTATCACTGCAATTAACGAAAATTTTAACTTATTCATCTTAGTTGTTTACGTTTTAATCCTAAAATAAGATGTAAAAATAACAAAAAAATATGTTTACTTGTACATCTGACATGACTTTTTACATAAAATCTTAATAATCATTTTACAAAAACCTTGGATTGTTGATAATTTTTGGGGTTTTGTAAAGTTTCTTGTTGAGTAAAAAATAATTCAATGTTATTTCATGTGAACCTTTATTTACCGAATTAAGATTATTTAAAGATACATCATAACTGTATATTATGCAAATATTTTTCAATGGACCAACACTTATTATGGGTGATAACGACTCAAATGACTTTTTATTGTATCCTCTGACATTAAAACCAAGGCTTACGTAGTCCTTATAACCGGCCATAAAACTAAAATCTGTCTGAAATTCTTTAAAGTCTGTATTCAGCACCAGGGAGGGTCTCACGGAAAAATCATCTCCGATTTTCACTTTACTGCTTGCATAAACTTGCAAAACACCGCCATATTTTGGGTTCAGTGAATTAATTTCTCCTTTAAATTTATCTTTAGAATTGATGATATTGGTATAAACTATTCCTGTTTCAATGTATTTATGTTCAAAAGAGATACCTGCAGAAAGATTTGGACGGATGCTTTTCTGAATCTGATTGGACAGATTATCATCATTAAGGTCGTTTCCTGAACCTTGTGGTGTTATAAGTCTTGTTCCATCTAATTTTGAAAACGTGGCACCGGCATTAATTCCAATGGCAATTTTAAACTTTTTGTTGATATCCTGTATAAATGCATATCCAAGATTTAAAGTGGTATTATTGAATGCACCCAACATATCATTGGTAACAGTTAAACCAATACCGCCATGAGCCTGCGGAATTGCTGCGTCAGCAAATACAGTTACTGTTCTCGGTTGCCCGTCCAGTTGTGACCATTGATGTCTGTAATTTGCACCAAAATTTATTCCGTCATTTTTACCATAGAACGCCGGATTGGTTATCTGCGGATTGAACATGTAATGCGAAGTTATTGGCTGTATCTGTGCGTTTACATAAAAGCCGAAAAATAACAATGCAATCGTTACAAACTTATTTAAGTTAAATGACATACTGTAAAAATAGGAAAGAAAAACTAAAATAAGGAAAGTAGTAAATAAAAGTTTAGGTAAATTAATGGAAGATTGCCCTATTCCTTATTTTCCTTTCTTATTTGCTTCCGTTATATACTTTTTAATGGCGTCCACTAAAGATGGATTTTCCGGAGTTGGTGCGAAAATATTAATATTTAGCTTATGTGCTTTAACCGTCTCAGCAGTAGTGTTTCCGAATATAGCAAGACACGTTTCATCCTGACTGAATTTTGGAAAATTGGTATACAACGAATCTATTGCCATGGAATTAAAGAAAACGAGCATGTCGTATTTCACATCACTTAGATCCGATAAGTCGCTGGCTACTGTTTTATAAATAATGGCTTCACTGTATGTGATAGTATGTTTGACTAATGACTCCGCAAGTGCTTTATCTCTTACATCAGAACAGGGAAGCAAGAATTTTCCATCGTCTTTATGTTTAATGATAACTTCCATTAATTTAGGCAGCCTGCCGTCACCGTAAAATACTTTACGTTTTCTGTATTGAATAAATTTCTGCAGATACAGAGCAATGGCTTCACTGTTGCAGAAATATTTATTGTCTTCGCTGATTTTCACACGCAATTCTTCGCAGATTCTGAAATACTGTTCAATGGCAATTCTGCTGGTAAAAATAACACAGGAATATTGCTCAATATATATTTTCTGCTTTCTGAAATCTGCTGCTTTTATGCCTTCTACATGTGTGAAAGGTCTCCAGTCTAATTTGATTTTAAACTGGTTGGCCAAATCAATGTAGGGTGATTTTCCTAAATCCGGTTTTGGTTGTGAAATCAATATGGATTTTACAGGTTTTAACTTTGCTGAAGTTACAATAGTCGGCAATGGCTTTACTTCTTCTACTACTTTTTTATGAGCATTTGCATTCGGTTTTTTTGCTGCGGCTGCTGAACTTTTTTTATCCAATTCAGATTTTACAAGTGCTTTTCCGGGAACAGGTTTGCTTTTTATTTCCACTGCCGGTTTGGCTTTTTTTATTGACAGTTTTTTTGCCGGCTGTTTTTTGTCGTCTGACTTAGCAGCAGATTTTACTGTAGTTTTTGTTGCAGGCTGAACAGGTTTCACTATTTTTTTAGTGGTTGTTTTAGCTACGGAATTCTTTTTAGCTGTTGTACTTTTTTCTGCTACTTTTTTAGCCATTTGTCCCGATTTTAGTCTATATTGTTATTCAAAATATACTTAGTCAATAATAACAAAGGAATTATTTTGAAAGCGCAAATATAAAGAAAAAAATGTAGCTTGTGAGGTATGCGTATATTACTCATGAGTTGATAACTCCTTACAATGTTGAAAACAGCATAACCTGCCAGGCAAGCTATCATGAAACCCAGCATAAAACCGGACGAAACATGGCTGCTATATATATATATCATAAAAACAACCAGCAATATAATCGTCAGCAAAAATTCAGCAAAAAGATTCTGAAGGAAAAATGCTTTGAACATATCATTTGTTCCGATAACACTGTTAAAAATAAATTCTGTTATATTTTTAAGTGTAAAGAATAAGGTGAGCAGCGCCAATATTCTGAAAAAACCATCATAGCTGAATACCAAAAATTTATCTTTTCCAAAAAACAAGATTCCGATATATAAAATATAGGAAAAGATGGCTATTTTAAGAATATACACTGAAAGCACTGCAAAAAGCGAATCGTATTTCTTGCTTTTATAGAAAATATAATACTTCTTCATGCTTAAAATTCCTTCCAGTAAGGATGCTGCAAAGTCGTCAAAAATCAGGCGCAATAACAGAATAAACAGGATAATCACACCGGCAATCATCAAAAAGACGATACTTTTATGAGCTGTTTTGGGTTGTTGTAAAGCAATGATTTTACTTGCCGGCTTATGAATATCCAGCACATTTTGCAAGTGGTGCCATCTTACAGTATCTATTTTATTTTTTAAGATGGAGTCTCTGAAAAATGGATTGTAAGCAGTGGTATCATTTTTAGAAAAAGATGCAAATGCAATCATAAAAACCAAAAAAAATCCATTTTTTTTAGGTTTTACAGAATCGGTGAATGTGAAAATCATATCTATTAACTGTTGACAAAAAAATGTCAACTTTCTAAAAAGTAGCCACATAACCGAAATGTAATTTTGAATTTCGGAAATCCACGGATTTGTCTTTTTGTTGTCCAAGTGCATATGTGAGTCCAAAAATACCGATTTTAGTTTCAAAAGTGATACCTGCACCAAAACCAAATGGAAAATCCTGAAATTTTGTGTTGTTAAATTTCCGGTGTACATAGGCTGCATCCATAAATACAAAGAAATAAGAATTGCGCATAATCATCATTCTGTATTCTAAAGTGGTAATATTATAGGTACTGACCAATATAGACTGCTCGTCAAATCCTCTTAATAATTTGTTGCCGCCAATTCTAAGCAATTCATTTCTGAGTAAACTCTGGTTGAGTACCGTTCCACCGTTTAATCCGAATTTTAAAATATGCCGTTGTTTTTTTCCTAATGGCAAATAATAATTTCCCATCCAGAAAACATCACCTTTCAGCGATTTTCTTTTGATGCTGTCATACAAACTTTCATAATTAAAATCTGAAAAACCATCCTGCAAGGTGGTTATCTGATTATTCGTTTTTATTTTTTTAGTGCCTATTGAACCCGTTAATTTCAATTCAAATCCTTTTTGCGGATTGAATAAATAATCCAAATCTTCGTAATAAGCCTGCACACCATACTGGCTGTAAGTGGCATCTAAATTGTTCGGTAATTTCTTGTTTAGTTTTGCAAACGTTGTATCCGCTGCTAGTACAATGGTTTGAAAATACTTGTAAAAACCTTTGATATAATTATTGGAGCTGGTGATGTAAGGCAAGCCCAGCTGCCACGCCAAATCTAAGGAAGAAGAGTCTCTTTTCTCGAGTGTGAATGTAAAATTGACGCCAATCGGTGCATTGAGCAAATACGGATAATTAAAACGAACATCCAGCAATTGTGATTGGCGTTGCAGTTTTCGCCACTGCAGAAAAATTTCTTCGCCGCGCTTAAAAGAATTTTGCAAATGCACGCGCACTTCGCCGGTGATTAATATTTTTCCGTTATTGCTGCCAGGCAAAAATCCGATTAAAAAATCAAATGAATTTACTTTACGCTTATCCAGGTACAAATGAATATCGGCTTTATTATCTCTGAATAACACATTACTTGGCTGACGAACTACTGCATACGGCAGCTTCTGCAGCAGCTTGTCAATATTTTTTATACGCGATTCGTTGTAGGGTTGTTTACTTTTAATCAGCACATAATTTTGAATAAAACCTTTGGTTAATTTTGAAGTTCCGTGATTAATAAAACTGTCAATGGTTATTAATTTACCTTTATCTATATCATAATTAAAACTCAGGGAAGTATCTGTCAACTGGATGCTGCCTGAGGTGATTTTTGCAAACGGATAGCCACTGTTTTCAAAATTTTGCACCAATGATTCTTTAGTAATATCGGCTTCAAAAACACTCGATGAAACCGTTTTATTTTTCAGCAATTTTTTTTTCCTGTTAAGGTCAACAGCCGGATTATTCACTTTATATTTTTTACCGGCATGCAACGTGGTAAATAATGAATCCTGTTTTTTCAGCATACTGTCAAAAGATGCTTCTAAGTAACCTTGTTGAATTAATTTCTGTTGAGTAGTTGTGAGGTATGATAAAGCTTCTTTCTCATTTTTAAAAGACTGCTTCGTTTTGATTTTCACGGAAACATCATCTTTTGTAATAAACAAACGAACATGTTGTGCGACCAAAACCGGCGACCACAACAGCAAAATCAGTATTTGTAAATTTTTAAATGACAAGTTTTAGCTTTAACTTAATTCCCAAAGTTATTAATAATTACGCATTCCTCAGTACCTTGCAGTATTATGGCCGGCATTTATTTACATATTCCATTTTGCAAACAAGCCTGTACTTACTGTAACTTCCATTTTTCCACCTTATTGAAATACAAAGAAGACGTTTTAAAAGCCATGCTGCAGGAAATAAGTCAGCAAGCACAATTCTTTCCAGATAAAACGACGATAGACACTATTTATTTTGGTGGCGGAACGCCTAGTTTATTGAGTTCAGGTGAAATAAATGAATTTATAAACCAACTTCACAAGTACTTTTCTATTTCAGAAAATCCGGAAATCACTATAGAAGCCAATCCGGATGATTTGTCCAAATCCTATTTAGCTTCTCTAAAAAAAGAAACACCTGTAAATCGGTTCAGCATTGGTGTTCAATCTTTTTTTGATGAAGACCTGCAATATATGAACAGAGCGCATTGTGCTAATGATGCCATCAACAGTATTCATTTTGCGCAGGAAATCGGATTTGAAAATTTGTCGGCAGACTTGATTTACGGAACACCAACTATGAATAATGAACGCTGGAAAAAAAACCTTCAAACGGTTTTCGACCTCCACATTCCTCATCTTTCCTGTTATGCACTTACGGTAGAAGAAAAAACCATTTTGGCGACTCAAATTAAACAGCAAAAAAGCAATGCACCCAGCGATGAATTGATGGCGCAACAATTTTCCATTTTGGTGGACGAAATGAAGTTAAATGGTTATACGCATTACGAGATTTCTAATTTTTGCAAAGAACCACATTTTGCCAGACACAATACGAATTACTGGAAAGGCATTCCCTACCTGGGTATTGGCGCTTCAGCACATTCTTTCGATGGAAAAAACAGACACTGGAACATTAGTAACAATACGATATATGCAAAAAGCATCCTGAATAACAATCCAGCTCGTGAAAGTGAGGTGTTGTCATTAACGGATGCCTATAATGAATATGTAATGACAAGCATCCGAACTATTTTTGGCACCGATACAACAAAGATAAAACAAGATTTTGGTGCGGATTTTTCACAACATTTTTCAGTAGAAATCTCACCTTTTATGGAAAACAATTGGGTTATTAAATCTGATAATATATATACACTCAATGATTCCGGTAAATTATTTTGTGATTACATTACGGAAAATTTATTTTTATCAAACGAAGAATAAACAAAAATGAAAGGACCTTTAGAATTGTATTTCAATATATTTAATGAACTGATTCCGTTTAACAAATACATCGGACTGGAACTTGTTGAACTTACGGAAGGCTTTGCTAAAGCGACCATTAAATTCAAACCTGAATTAGTGGGTGACTCCAGAATACAAGCGGTACATGGCGGTGTCATTTCTGCTGCTATGGATGCAGTTGGCGGCATTGCCGGTATTAGTACGTTAACTTCGATGGAAGATAAGCTGGTGACCGTAGACATGCGGGTAGATTACATTCGCTCTGCAAGAAACACCGATTTAATTATTGAAGCCAGAATTGTGCGCAGCGGTAACAGAATCATCACAACCAATATGCAGGTATTTGCAGCAATTGACCATATTCTGGTGGCTGAAGGCAGAGGCGTTTATCATGCCAGCAGAAAAAAGAACGAATAAGCAAAATCATCTTTACTGTGCCACAAAACCTCCATCAATGGGCATTATCACTCCCGTCATGAAGGATGCTGCATCAGAACAAAGGAAACATACTGCTTCTGCAATCTCTTCCGGCTGTCCCATTCTGCCTACCGGTTCAAATCCTGTAAATTGCTCTTCGCCTTCTTTTGTTCCTCCGCTTAACCTGTCTATCATCGCTGTTTTAATAACACCGGGACTTACTGCATTTACCCGTATACCAGATTTTGCATATTCCAAGGCCGTTGTTTTAGTAAGCCCTGCAACTGCGTGTTTACTTGACACATAAGCAGGCAGTCCCGGAAAACCGATTAAGCCTGCAACTGACGAACAATTGACAATTGCACCTTTTCCGCTTAATAGCATTTGCGGTATTTCGTATTTCATACACAACCATATTCCTTTCAAATTTATGTTCAGGGTGCGATCCCAGTTTTCTTCTGTACAATCCACGGTATTTCCCATTTGCCCTTCAATGCCAGCGTTGTTGAATGCATAATCCAATCTTCCGTATTTGGCAATAGTTTTATCAATCATATTTTTTACATCAGCGCTGACAGAAACATCGCATTTAATAAAAATTGCATCTCCGCCATTTGCCTTAATTTGTTCTACAGTTACAGCATCTTCAATATAATCGGCCACCACTACTTTAGCTCCGCGGCTGGCGAATGCCAAAGCTGTTGCTCTTCCGATACCAAAACTTCCTCCTGTAATTAATGCTACTTTATTTTCAAATATCTTTTCCATCTTACTGATTTTTTATTAAAATTATACGATAAATCTAAAATATACTATGATATTAATCATACAATTAAATAAAGTCTTCTAATAAAAAACCTGTAATTTGGGATTGTGTAAAAATGTAAAACCAATGTTGATTTATGGAATTTATAGATTATTATAAAGTACTGGAAGTTGACAAAAAAGCAACAGAAGAAGAAATTAAGAAGGCTTATAGAAAATTAGCCAGAAAATATCATCCGGATGTAAATCCAAATAATCCGGATGCGATAAAGAAGTTCAAAGAAATAAACGAAGCAAACGAAGTGCTGAGCAATCCGGAGCATAGAAAGAAATTTGATAAATACGGCAAAGACTGGAAACATTCAGATGAGCTGGACAAACAGCAAGAACAACGTCAGCAATATAGCGGAAACGGGAGCAGACAACAAAGCGGATTCGGTGGTTTTGAAGAAAATGACTATTCCGACTTCTTTTCGACGATGTTTGGCGGAGGTCGTACCGGAAGCAGCCGCAACGGGGCAAAATTTCGGGGACAGGATTACAATGCCGAACTGGAACTGGAATTAAAAGAGGTATACACTACTCATAAGCATACCATCGTTGTGAATGGCAAGAACGTCAGGTTTACTATTCCTGCCGGTTTAAAAAACGAACAAGTTTTAAGAATTATAGGTCATGGCGGAGAAGGTTTTAACGGCGGACCAAATGGTGATTTACTGATAAAATTTATCATTAAAAATAACACGAAATTTAAACGGGATAACGACAATTTGCATGTTACCGTTGATTTAGATTTGTATACCGCTGTTTTAGGTGGTACTGTTTCAGTTAATTTATTTGACGGCAATAATATTACACTGAAAATCAACCCTGAAACTAAAAACGGCACCAAAGTAAAACTGAAAGGCAAAGGGTCTCCGATCTATAAGAAAGACGGCGAATTCGGTGATTTATACATCACTTACAACTTAATATTACCAGTTAATCTTACAGATAAAGAAAAGGAATTATTCAAAGAACTATCTAAATTAAGACGACATGAACACTAATAACTTCATACCGTTACACCAACTCTGTACACACTATCACGTAGAAATTGCTTTTTTCAACGAATTATGTTCTACAGGCCTGATAGAAATAGAAACCATTGAGCATGCTCAATACATTCATGCCGAAGAAATTATTATTATTGAGAAAATATTACGCCTTTATCATGAGCTGGATGTAAATATGGAAGGCATCGATGTGATATTGAATCTTTTAAACAAACTTAATGAAAAAGAAAGTGAAATAATATCTCTGAAAAACAAATTATGTATGTACGAAAATTGATTGTGACTGAATACTTTTTATCTTATAAACAAATAAAGCACATACATCAATAAAAGAAAAAACAAAAATCTGCATTTCCACAAATTCAGCGTTAGTTTTCTTCCCATCCAGAGCAGCCCCATTATCAGTAAAGAAATGCCGATTAAAATAAAAAGATCGAGGTTAAATGCCGGATTATACTGAACAGGCTGAATAAAGGAAGCGAAACCCAACATTCCCAAAATATTCAGCATATTCTGACCAACCAGGTTGCTGACTTCAAATTTTGACTGATTGGATTTTGTGATAAGCATCCAGTATAACATAACAAAAGAACCACCCAACGATAAGACGAACTGACCTAAGAATCGTTGTGAGAGACCAAATTTTCTTGAAATATCTATCAGATTATCTACCACTAAAACGCCACCTGCCACCAATGCAATAAAACCAACGATAATCAACACTGCTGAAAACCATAGAACATAAAAGCTTGGTTCTTCTTCTGTTTCATTAAACCAGATAGTATGATGCTTTTTTACATTAAAATAGCCGTAGGTCATAAACAACACAAATACTGCCAACAGTATAAATGCTTCAGGCTTTGATATTAAAGGCTGTGCAGATTCAGCAGCAAATATTGCTTTATTGGCTATAAAATATAATAAAACTGAGCTTGCCACTAAAGAAAGAATGCCAATAGTTGCTGTATTTTTATTTGCTCTTATTGGCCTGAAAAAGCCTGTAATACTTAAAATTCCAAGCAAATTAATGATACAGCTACCGATAATTGTTCCTGTCACCAAATCAAAATAGCCGTTATAAGCAGCCAGTAAAACGGTAAAGATTTTAGGCAAAGAAGTTCCGAAAGCCACTACGGTAAAACTAATCATGGACTCCGGAAGCTTAAGCCTTCTTGCTACGGATGTTCCGCCATCTACCAGCATTCCGGCACCTCTGTTCAGCAGAAAAAAACCGATTAATAAAAGTGGAATATTGAGAAACAGAGAAATGTTTTGCAGCTGCATACATCAATAATACAAAAACAATTTAAAATGTAAAAATCAGAATACAAAAGAAAACAGCCATTCTTTTTTGAATGGCTGTTAGATTCTATATTAAAGTGTATTAAAGTGTATAGGTCATTTTACAAATTCCCATTAATCCCATTACCGGTGCACCGATAAAATACTGTTGTTTTCTGTTGTATAAATTGGTCAAGGAAACCGTAATATTATAGTGATCTTTCATGAATTTTGGTGTGTAAGAAATATCCAGATCCATATCGTGTGTTGCTGCCTGACGACCAATAAAATTTCCGGACAACACCGGGAAGCCTGCAGACCATTTAAACTTAACACCTACATTCAAGCCGATTTTTTCTGCGGTATAGTTAACACCTGCATTGACTCTGTGTTTTGGTGAGTTTAAAGCAACATATCCTAACGGAGCACTGTCTACCACTACTGAGTCTTTATCTACGAAAGAGTAGTTTGCCGACAACGAAATTCCTTTGGGTAAATATACATTTGAATTAAAGTCAACCCCGTAGACTGAAACATCGCCAATATTTCTTGTTACTAATAACATATTTGGTCCGCCAGCTTCTTTAGGTGTGATTACTCCAATCGGTAAATTTTGTACTGCCTGACGAATTAAGGATACAAATTCATCACTGGCTGTTCCGTTATTATTGCCGCCAAATTTTGCACTCTGATCCAGGAATGCATTCATTGCCAGTTGCACTAAAGGATTCAGGTTATTGTAATTTTGTATAATTCTTGGTGACAGATAATCCATTAATTGCGCATCATCGAACATTACAGCTGGTGTTAATAATTGAACCGGTGCTAAATAATCTTTATAGTCTGTTCTGTACACATCTACCTGTAACCCAAACATTTTTCCTATTACACCTTTATATCCTAACTCATAGGTATATGATGTAGTTGCTTTTAATTTAGAAATATCCTGTGTTTTTTTCCATCGGTCGTTATTAGATTCAAATAATTGCTTTCCTGTATTCAGATTTTTCACTACCTGATTGATATCATTTGGAATCGTTTGCGGAATAATTGAATTAACTACTAAATTAATAATTGGCAAAATCGGTGAATTATCTTCAATATCTGCTCTCAGGCCAAACTGACCTCTGATGGCTGTTAAAATACCATCCCAACCGGTTGCATTAAAAGATGCATCACCTACATTATGAAACTGACCGGATGTTCCATATGGTGATAAATATTGTGGCAATAATTCACCACCATAATTTGGATTTGCACTAAAGCTGTAATTGAAACCTGTGTTGGGTGTACCGATATTTCTTACTTCAATTCCCTGTGGAATTTCTCCTTGTTTTACATCTACGTAATAAGCAGCGGAAGCAGGATTTTTGAAGGCTCTGTTAAAGGTGAAACGTAAATTATGTCCGGTGCCCGGTTTGTAAACTATTGCTACTTTTGGTGAGAATAATAATTTCTTCACCGCTGTGTTATAATCCAATCGAGTGGCAATAACCGTACTAAAACGCGGATGTAATTTATAATCACCTTGCAAATAAACACCGTATTCATCGATAGCATCTTCATCTTCATATTTCCCGTTTAAAGTACCTTCTGTATTGGGTCTGGTAAAGAATGCATCAAATCCATACACGAGATTTACACGCTTTTTAAACAATTCTGATGAATGTTGTGCCTGTACGGAATACATGCGAGATTTGTCGACATACCGACCGCCAACAGGAACAAAATAAGTATTTCTGGAATTATTTCCGTTCATATATGCTTGCACAAACAGGTTTTTCCAGGTAAAGCGAGCTTGTGCCCAGGAATATGTCCAGTTTTTATTTTGCATAGCACCAATAGGACTTGGAATAATACCATTACTTACATTCACCCCACCGGCAAGTACTATATTGAAATCTTCTTTTATCTGAATATCGTAGCGTGCATCTACCTGACCGTTCAGTATTTTTTCGTCTCTTTCATTTTTTACAGCTACACCACGTCCGTCAGGATCATAACTTCCATCAGGTCGTTCATAAAGTATAGAGTCGCCGGATGCTTTGAATCTAACTACACTTGCCGGGTCAAACAAATCACTGTATCTCCAATCGTGACCTGTAAAAAGCTGACCGGATACTTTGATACCCATTTTTACATTCGGGTTTTTAGAATGAATCGTATCACCTACATAAAATCCTGCAGAGAATAACATTCGTTCTGTAAATTTATCGTAATCAAATTTTGGATTCAGTCTGTTGATGTCTGTTAACGTGTCTTTAATTTTTACACGTGCACCAATTGTTGTCCAGAATTTAATTTCCTGATATTTTAAAGGTGATTTAGTCAAAATATGGATAACACCCTGATTGGCATTTGGTCCGTATAAAGCGGCTGCCGGTCCTTTTAATATTTCTATTCGTTCAATATCCGCATCAGTGGTCGTCATCATCTGATACATATTTAATCCTGTGTTTGGTAATTTTGCAACGCGATTATCTGTTAAGGACATTACATCACTTGTAAAGAAGCCTGAAAATCCACGGACTGACGGCTGACCACCTTGTACACCGGTCTGCATAATCTGTACGCCTGAACTGTTTTTAATATAATCTGTAACACCTAAGCCTGCTTTATTTTTGATGGCTGCAGCGTCAACAGACACAATGGAAGCCGGCGCATCCAGCGATTTTTCTTTTTTTCTGCCAACAGAAACAACTATTTCGTCCATTACATTTCCTTCTGCCTCCATCTCTAAATCAAAAGACTGGCTTTCGTTGATTGTTAGTTTTTCATCTCTCAATCCTAAATAAGTAAATACGATAACTTCTCCTTCGTTTGCTTTAAGTTCATAATTACCATCAAAGTCGGTAACTGTGCCTTTTAGTTTATCTGTTTCAACAAAAATATTAACACCAATTAAAGGTTCTTTAGTTTTCTTGTCAACTATTTTTCCTCTTACCGTAAATTCCTTATTCGATTTTTTGACAAAAACCTGAGGAATATCTTTCATTTTATCTTTTAAAGAAGAAGTATCTTTTTGCTTTTGTGCCTGTGCGGAAGTTGATAAAAACAGAATAAAAATTAAAGAAATAACTTTGCTTACTTGATTCATGATTACAATTTTAAATTGCTTTGTGCCAATGTTCGGCGCAAAATTATCAGCAAATATCTGTAATAGGAACGAAATAGAATTGCAATATTGTTAACACTCAAAATTTACAAATAATAGAGTAACTAAAAACAGTTAGAGTGAATAAGGTAATTTGGATTGATTCTAATTACAAGAGAATATCCGATGGGATTTTTATTTTGAGTCCGTCTATTTTTTCTGAAATTTTGATCTGGCAAGACAATCTGCAATTTCCGGTATAACATGGTAAGGTTTCCAGCATACATAATTCGTCGTCACCCGGACCGCCCACCATTATCTCATCTTTATTGAGCACTTCCACTCTACAGGTGCCGCAAATTGCCATTCCACCGCAAATAGCTTCAATAGGATAACCTTCACCTTTTAAAACTTCCATTAAAGTCAATTCAATACCCAAAGGAATCTCCATAGGTATAAACGAAAAATCGTCTTGTTGAATATGTATGGTGATTGATTCCATGTCTTTATAAATGGCATCACCTTAGCGCGATGCCATTTAATTTATAGTTATCTTAAAATCCGTTTACACCGTTAACTGTAGTATATTTCAGCGATGGTTTTTTTCCGGAAATTAATTCGGCAGCACTTTGGCACATCATAGCAGCTTCGTGGAAACCGCATAAAATCAGTTTTAATTTTCCTTCGTAATTATTGATGTCACCAATGGCATAAATTCCTTTTTCGTTGGTAGAATAATCTCTGGTATCTACATTGATGGCGTTTTTCTCTATACTCAAGCCCCAGTTTGCAATAGGTCCTAATTTAGGGCTTAATCCGAATAAGGCAAGGTAATGGTCCGCTTCAATTTCTTTAGAAGTACCATCGTTATTACTAATTGTAACGCTTTCTAATTTTCCGTTGCCATGAAGATTTGCAATGTTAGAGCTTAGCTCCAGCTTAATTTTTCCACTGGCTGCAAGTTCTTTCACTTTATCCACACTATCCGGTGCACCGCGGAACATTTCACCTCTGTGTACCATGGTTAATTCTGCTGCTACATCCGCTAAGAATAGCGTCCAGTCT
>JBIKPT010000045.1:0-18225 GCA_044357355.1 Chitinophagales bacterium | reverse complement strand
GCTGCGTACACGCACCTGCACGGAAGATGTATGTGTACGCAGCACCACATCCGGATTTACGTTGATAAAAAACGTGTCCTGCATGTCGCGCGCAGGATGATCTTCCGGCATATTCAATGCAGTGAAATTGTGCCAGTCGTCTTCAATTTCCCGGTCTTCTTCTACAGCAAAACCCAATCGTTTGAAAATATCGACAATCTGGTTTTTTACGATTTGTATAGGATGTCGTGCGCCAATAGTTGTCACATCACCGGGCAAGGTTAAATCTATCGATGCTGTATCAGCAGTGCTGTATTGAAGTTTTTCCTGATGTGCTGTAAACTTATCTTCTGCAGCTTGTTTAACACTGTTTACCAGTTGTCCGAATTCTTTTTTGCGTTCGTTCGGCACTGTTTTAATTTCAGCGAAAATATCTTTCAGCACATTTTTGGTTCCTAAAAAACGGATGCGAAATTTCTCAAGTTCTTCGACGGAAGAAATACTGGTTTCATTTGCTTCTTTTAAGAGTAATTCGGTGCGTTCAAAAATATCCATACATCAAAAATATAAAAAAGAGGCACAAAAGAGGCCTCTTTATATGATTTGTAATGATTAATTAATTAGAATTTCAGCTCATCCAATGTCACTGTATGTGAGATTTTAGCATCTTCAGAAACCAAATAACCGTTAGAACCAGATCCTGCTGTATTGCCAAAGACCTGCGCTTTTACGGTTACCGGACTTGCTTTCCAATCTATTGTTATGAATCCAAAATTTACATATTGATAGCCGTTTCCAACTCTGATAGCATTATTTCTGCTAGCTACTTTATCTTCATGATGTGTGATTCCGCTGGAAGTAAAATCATAAATCGGATACCAGCCTGCAGGTTGTGTTTTGGTAAATTCTGCAAAATGCACGTCTCCGCTTAAGAAGAATACACCGTTTGCACCTGTACTTTTAATTAAATCATACATTTTTTGTTTTTCCAATGGCAATACTGCCCAGTTTTCACCGCCGTCATATACTGAGTTAAACTGCAGTGACGACATAATGATTCTTACTTTTGCCGGTTTGCGTAATTCTTCTTCCAGCCAAGTCCATTGTGTAGCGCCTAAAATAGTAGCATCCGGAGACAACATTGTGTCATATCCGCTCAATGCTGCACCGGCACCTGAACTTTTATAAGCTGAGTGATTGTAACGTAAATCCAGCATAATTATCTGTACTTTACGGTCATCGTCATTATAATAGTAAGAGCCGTAGATACCGCCGTCCGGTCTGTTGTGGCGCGGGTCAGTTTCCGGAATGTTCCAGAATTTAAAAAATAAATCTTTTGCAATTGCTTTTACCGGATTTGTAGTAGTTCCATCGTTTTCACCGGTATCATGGTCGTCCCAGGTCGCAATCATTGGCACTCTGGCACGAAGTCTTCTAAAGGACTGATCACCGCCTAATTGTCGGTAAGCACCTTCCATATATTCTTTGGTGCCCGGCGCTAAAGCAAAGAAGTCACCATAAATATTATCACCACCGCCAATGTACAACTGCGGATTTAGTTCCAATATTCTGTCAAAAATTTTCTTATCAGACAGGTATTGTGAACAACATGAACCAAATGCTATTCTGGATAATGATTCTGTTTCTGTAGTATTGCCGTTGTTTTTTGTGCATCCGAATAAAAATATTGCAGAAGCAAAAAGAATAAATAAATTTTTCATTGAGAAAAGAGGTTACGTTGTGATTATAATCAAATTTATGAATTTTTTGTGAACAATAACTAAAGAGGTTCACATATTTAACATATTTTTTTATAAAAAGCAACTGTTAAGAATCAATCTTGTAAATAGTATTTTATTGTTCTATTTTTGAAGGCATGTTTGACAGATTTTCAGAAGATTTAATTCGCGCATTTACGCAGCCACTTCCAGGAAAAGTGGCGCACGAACTACTTAAGCCCTATTTAAAAATTAACAAATCTCTGGACGCGCCCAAGTTGCCAAACAGTAAAGAAGGTGCCGTGATGTCTTTAATCTATCCTGTAAATAATATTCCTCATATTTTATTTATAGAACGCCCTCTTTATAATGGTGTACACAGCGGACAAATTGCATTTCCGGGTGGGAAAATTGAACAGTCTGACTCTTCGTTTTTAGATGCTGCTTTGAGAGAAACGCACGAAGAGATAGGTATTCCAGGACAGCAAATTAAAGTAGTTGGCGCACTTTCGGAAATCTACGTTTTAGCCAGCAATTTTATGGTATACCCTTATGTAGGATTATTGGATGAAACACCGTCTTTAATACTGGAAGAGAAAGAGGTTGCCAGCACTTTCGAAATTCCATTGTACCGATTTTTTGAGCCGGAAATTTTAAAAGAAAAACCAATAAAAAATGCATTAGGATTTACGCTGATGGCACCGTATTATGATTTGGATGGTAAAACATTATGGGGAGCAACTGCAATGATGGTAAGTGAACTTTGTGCCATCATCAAAAATCAAGACATCATTATTAGATAGAAAATTAAAAGCTTTTAACGTGCATCCATCTCTAAAGAAAATTGCATTTTATTTTCAGCTTTCTGTGTATTCATTTTTTTTTTCAGCTTAAAAGAAAATAAAATGAAAGTCAGGAACGTTGCCAGCGCAAACTCTAATAACATAAGGTATAAATTACCCCAACTTTGGAGAAAATAAATGAGGACTACAAACAGAATATTTATTCCTATTAATACATAAGTAGCATTTACGTGCGAAAACCCTAAATCTATCAGGCGGTGGTGAATGTGATTTCTGTCGGCCAAAAACGGAGATTTTTTATTTAATATTCGTAACGTAAACGCACGCAAAGTATCATAAACCGGAATAATAAGTATAGCTATTGCCATTGCAGGTGCAGCAATTATTTGAATACCTTCACTACTTCCATTGTGCAACACCATTTCATTTTTTTCTATAAACTGAATGGCCAGTACTGCTGCCAATAACCCAATGGAAAGACTTCCTGAATCACCCATAAAAATTTTTGCAGGAGTATAATTGTATTTTAGAAAAGCAAAAACAGCACCACTCATGGCTGCTGCTAATATTGCATAATCAAAAAAACCGTAGAAAAAGAACCACACACCGAAAGCTACAGACATAAAAATACTAACACTGCCTGCCAAAAGATTGATGCCATCTATAATGTTAAAGGCATTGATAATGAAAATAATGGTTACAATGGATAAAAGAATACTGAACACTTCACTTATATAAGTGATTCCAAACAAGCCATACAGACTGGTAATACGAACTTCACCTAAAATAACTATAATACAAGCGGCAAAAATCTGACCTATAAATTTTTTGGAGGCTACTAATTCTACAATATCATCTTTTGCGCCTAACATGAAGGTAAAACACAAAGCTGCCAGAATAAATCTCATTTCTTTTGTCTTTAAATCAAAAGAAGCAAACAAACAAAATGCTATCATGAAACCACCAAATATACCAACACCACCCAATGTAGGTGTTACGCCAAAATGTGACTTTCTTTCGCCTGGTGTATCAAACAAATGTTTTATGTTGGCTACCTTGATAATCGAAGGTATAAACATATATGTTAGAACGAAAGATGTCAACAACGCAGAAGCAAGTTTTATGTAATCGCTGTGCATACTTATAGTTCAAAGTTAACAACAATTATTTAAAAAACGTTAAAAAGCTTAAAGATTTGAGAGCAAATTGAGGTAAATCATGTTTACAGCTTTCTGTGAAAAAATACTTTCAGCACGTTTTCTTGCATTTATACCTATCTGATTTTTATATGTATTTTCCATAGAAATAAATTTAGAGAAAACCTCGGCTAATGATGCTGCATCAGCCGTTTTGCAGATAAATCCTGTTTCACCATCTGTAACGGCATCTTTGCAACCCGGCGCATCTGAGGTGATGCAGGGTTTTCCAATTGCCATGCCCTCTAATATAACCCGCGGCATGCCTTCTCTGTAAGATGGCAGCACCACGCAATCTGAATTGCAGATGTATGGCCGTGTATCTTTCGCGTATCCGTGATATTGTATGATTCCGTCTTTTATCCAGGCATCCAGTTCCTCTTTTTTAATAGCTGAAGGATTGTCATTGTCAATTTCACCCAGCAAATGAAATTCAACATTTTGATTCTCTTTAAATAGTTGTCGGGCAGCTTCTGCATATTCATACACACCTTTATCTTTCAGCAATCTGCCTATCATCAGAAATCGGATAATTCCGTCATCTTTTTTTGGTGCACAAAACTCCGGACTAAAACTCACGGTATCAATGCCAGAACCAGGCACTAACTGTGTTTTCTGTCTGCTCACCAATTTATTGCTTACAAAAATTTCCAAATCGTCTGTGTTTTGGAACAGTACCTTATCGGCAAAAGAAAAAGCCAGCCGATATAACCGCTGTGCTACTTTGCTTGCAATGCCGGCATTCAGAAACGTATAACCCAGACCGGTTACCGTACAAATGGAATGGGTATTCGTCAATCGAGCCGCCAATGTGCCGTATATATTGGGTTTGATGGTATATTGCAGCACCACATCTAATTTTTGTTGCTTATAGATCCGTCTGAATTCATTCATCAGTTTGAAATCGTTCAATGGATTGGTTCCTTTACGTGCCAGGTTGTGGACTTCAATAAACTCAATATTATTTTCTTTCAGCATCGGTGTGTAGGTATCCAATGGTGCAATGGCCACCACTTTATGTCCTTCCTGTTGCAACGCTTTTATTAATCCTAAACGGAAATTATAAATATTGAACGCAGTATTGGCAACAATGCCTATGTGGAGCGGTTTTGTCATATTTTATCAAAGATAATTTTTTTATTTCGCGCAAAGACGCTTCCGAAGTTTCGGAAGAACGCAAAGTAGTATTTTCAATTTATTCATCCATGTATTTTCTCCAAAAATTCTGGAAGACAATCAGCGCCCATATTTGTGCATGCACATCGCCAGGATTATTTGAAAATAATTGAAGTTTCAGTTGCTGTATCATTTCCAGACTGAAAATACCTTGTTCTATAATATAGTCATCGTTGAGCCAGTCGTTCAGAATCTTATTTTTCAAATCCGTTCGGAACCATTGCAGCAAAGGCACTTCAAATCCTTTTTTTGGACGATTGTACAATTCCTGCGGCAGCACGTCTCTGAAGGCATCCTGCACAATTTTCTTTTTGATGCTCGAGTTAATTTTGCTTGAAACCGGTAAGGTAAACGCAAATTCCACAATTCTGTAATCCAGAAACGGCACCCGCACTTCCAGTGAATTGCGCATACTCATTCTATCCACTTTCACCAGCATATCATATGGCAGCACCATGTTTACATCTGCCAGCAAATCGTCATTCAAGGTGCCGTCATAACTCACCAAAGACGAAAACTGCTGTCTGGTTTCAATGATTTCCGTCATACCTGCATCCACCTTATCCTTCAGCAATCGCTCCGAAAAAGATAGATCGTTAATGCAGCACCAGCGCCACCAACGGTCTGCAGGCGACAAATCCATTCCGATGGCAAATCGTTCCAGCTGACGTACTTTATTGCTTATTTTTCCGCTGCGCGATTTAGGTAATTTCTCCCATACCGGCTGCAGCAAATGGATGATATTGGCCTGCCAGCTGTTGCTGCGCGTTTGCCACTCACCATAGTGCTTGTTGTAGCCAGCAAACAATTCATCGCCAGCATCACCGGAAAGTGCCACCGTGACGTGCTGGCGTGTGAACTTCGATAATATATTTACAAGCAGCGCAGATGAATCTGCAAAAGGTTCATCCGTATACTCTAACAATTCGTGTAAACTCTGAAATAAATCGTCGTTTTTTAATTTGAAAACGGTGTGATTGGTTTTGAAATGTTTCGCCACCAAATTTGCATACGGCGTTTCATCAAAGAAATCATTGCCTTCAAAACCTATGGAAAATGTATTTAGATGCTTGGTATGGCGCGATGCCATGGCTGTTACGACGGATGAATCGATGCCTCCACTTAAAAATGCACCCAATGGCACATCAGCAATTAAACGCAATCGAACCGAATCATCCATCAGGTCGACCAGCTTTTTCTTCTGTTCTTCGTAGGACAACTGATTTTGCTCTGCTGCTAGAGCATTGTATGGAATTGTATACCACTTCTTAATTGAGATTTCAGTCCCGAATTGTTCCGGGATACGAATTAAGATTTGATGTCCGGGTTCTAATCGTTGTATATTTTTAAAGATGGAATTTTTTCCTGGAATGTAATTCAATTGAAAATACAGACTTACAGAGCTCCAGTTAATTTCTTTTTTTACAGGAAATTGCAAGATGGATTTCAACTCGGAGCCGAAGAAAAAATAATCTTCGTCATTGTAGTAATATAATGGTTTGATACCAAATCTATCGCAGGCAATAAAAAGGGTATCTTCTTGTTTATCGTGAATGGCAAAGGCGAAAAATCCGTTAAGTTTATGCAGAAAGCTTTCGCCGAAATGAATATAAGCATACAGCAACACTTCTGTATCTGAATGAGTTTTGAATTGTACGCCTTTTTGCAGCAGCTCTTCACGAATAGTTTGGTAATTGAAAATCTCACCGTTGAAGATAATGGCGTACCTGCCTGATGCATCATAAATCGGGTGATTGGCTCCTACGGAAGTGTCGATGATGGATAAACGTGCATGCACCAGCGATGCCTTACCGATGGTTACAAAACTCTGGTTGTCGGGACCGCGTTTATTTAAAGAAGTGGCGGCATTTTGCAGCCATTGTTGTTCTACAATTTTATTTTTAAAAGAATAGGCACCTGCAATTCCACACATAAGCTGATGTACGATTTTTTACGATAATTATCGGAATACAATGTACGATTTTTATTTCATGTCAAAAAGGCTACCTATTCTCAAGTTGAATCATTTTAAGTGTTTCGTGAGACACGAACCACGGCTTTTGGAAAAAATTGTCGGTTATTGTAATCCGTCAAAACGAATGACCCGTTTTTTTAATCTACAAGCAGCTTGTGCAACTCATCGACTCCGACTTTTTCGTACGAATTCAGTTTTTCCAGATAGGCTTGTTCATCTGCCCAAATATCTTTCAGTCTTTCTTTGAAATCGTCTCCGCTAAGAGCTAAGTATCTGCCCAGATGCTTCAAATAATAAGATTCTACTCTTTTAACTACGGAATTATTTTTGCCTAAAGCAAATTCCTGATAATAACTGGCCTTGTATAGTTTGTCATCGCCTTTTGTTATCGATTCCAGTATGGCCAGTTGAGATTTGTCGCTTTGCAACGGTACATACTGCACTTTGTACCGGCTGTTTCCTATGTAGAAATTAGACAATTCTGATACAGGATAACTGTAGATTTTTGTGCCGGTTTTTTCTTTTTTGTAGAACACTTCGTCTTCACCGTGTGAAATTCTGATGGAAAGCCATCCGGTTAATACGGTGCCATTGGCAAGTGTGAGCTTGCCTTGCTGTAAGGCGTTTTCTTTGTTGTTATTTACTGCTACTGATAATACAGGAATCAGCAATAACAGCATCCAATACAGTCGATATATACTACTTGTTTTCATAAGGGATGTTTTATAAAAGAAACAGCACCTTTCTAAAAAAAGTTCCTGTTTTTTATTAAAATTTTTGGTATTAAAAGCAGGCTGAAGTTGTGGTTCGTGAGACACAAACCATGGCAGTGGAGATAAGATAAATCTTAAAAAAGCATAGTTTTAATTTTTCTCACAATTGCTCCAATTATAGCAATCAATAAAACCAAAAAACCTGTGTCAATTAAATTTCCTGCAATATTTTGATTCTGAGTATATTTTTTTAATAATTCAGGCGGCAGATCCTGATACGGAATTCCTGCATATTTCAAATCATATAAAAAGCCTGCTATAATGATTGCAATTCCAATAAACGCTAAATACCTTATTCGTATTTTCCGCTTTTTTACCTCTGGTTTCAATATATCTTCTAGAATGTCGCTCATTCTTTAACTATTCCTCGAATCCTCGCCCCAGTTTAATTTCTCGCGTAAGGTATTGAGATAAGAGCTTTCGGGCATTCGAAGCAGCTTGAAGGTAAAGTTGGCTTTGCGGACTGCCAGCTGGTAGGTATCATCTACATTGATGGAACGAGAATCTATAGAACATAAGAAATTATTGCTTCTGCATTCTACTTCAAAAGAAAGCACAGTATTGTCGGCAATAATAATTGGTCGTGCATTTAAGTTATGTGGTGCCACCGGTGTCAGCACAAACGTACCTGAGGTAGGAAACACGATTGGGCCGCCGCAACTCAGCGAGTACGCCGTGGAGCCTGTTGGTGTGGCAATAATCAGTCCATCTGCCCAGAACGAATTTAAAAATTCACCATTCAGATATACGTGTACTACAATCATCGATGAAGAATCGGTTTTATGAATCGTGAATTCATTCAATCCATAATTCACTTCACCAAAAACCGGCTTGTTGGTTTCCACGCTAATCAGCGTTCTGTCTTCAATGGAATAGGTGTTTTGTTCTATTGAATCAATCAATTCTTTAATGGCTTCTTTATGTATGTCTGCTAAAAAACCGAGCCTGCCCATATTAATTCCGGCAACCGGAATTTCACTGTCGCGCACCAAGTGCAAGGTATCCAGTAACGTGCCGTCGCCTCCAAGCGTTAGTAATAAGTCGATACTTTTCTTAACGTCTTGGTGTGTTTTAAATGTTCCAATTTTTTGTTTCTGCAGGTGCTTTTTTATCACCTTATAATACTCATCATAGATAAGAAACGGAATTTCGCGCTTAGAAAGTTGTGCAATTAATTCCAGCACATACGGTGTATGTTCTTCCTTAAAAACACGGCTGTAAATTCCTATGGTCATTCAATAAGTTATAAGTGATAAGAAGAAAGTAATAAGAAGAAAGTAATAAGTTTAATTTTTAAGATACTTACTACTTATACCTTTCCACTTCCTACTACAATGGTTGTTCAAAATGTAAATATACACCTTTCTTCAAATATCTGTTTACGCTGTATTCTATACGAAAAAGCTTGGAATTAAAGGTGACGAAATTAAGTCCCATTCCATATCCGAACTGCCATTTGTTTTTGTATTGATTATTTTCCGTAAAGTATTTGTCCCAAACATAGCCAGCATCAAAGTAGGCAGTAAGGTATAAATTGAGCGGCAGATAGGCGAGTGAAGAATTCAGTATTCCGGCATTTTTACCTTTAAATTTCTGGATTTTACTCAACTGAAAACTGAACACGCGGAATCGGTATTCGTTTTTAAACAACAGGAAATGTTGTCCGTCCATCACGTTTAGTTCATAGCCTCTGATGGCATTTTCTTCGTAGCCGAACGATTTGATGTATTGTAAATTATACGGTTGTTTTAAAGGCCAGGAAAATTGCCATTTTAACATGGCAGCAGCAGAAAATCTCGGTTGTTTTTTCCATTGAAAGTATTTACTCAACTGAAAACCTGCTGTAGTCATACGTGTTTTCATAAACCCTAATCCGTAATTCATAAAATTCACCGACATAAACCAGCCGGCTGTCGGATAAGTTCTTACATTTCTGTAATCGGCGATATAGGTGTATCCGATTTTAAAATATTGCTGTCGTCTTTCACCCAAAAAATAAGCCGGATTTGCTCTGAATGCCGAGTCGCTGATGACAGTGATACCGTATCCTGTTGTGAAAAAATGGGTATTGTGTATTTTCTTGCGGAAGGATATCTGCGGCGTGATTTCAATTTTTTGTTGTTGCCATGTTTTCCCGATATCCATAAATGCCAGCCGGTCATCCACCGTATTGAAGGCGATGCGTTTTGTACGCAGCATAGTAAAAAAGATGGATAAGCCTACCTGTTCTTTTTTGCGGTTAAATTGCGGAATGGAATAGCCGATATCCATCCGCTGTGCAAATCCGAAGCTCATACCAAATTGCAGCACATCATTTCTGCCGGTTAGATTTCCGTAATTAATCTGCGCACCATATTGCAGTCGTTTGAAATCGTGGTTGTATTGCTTCCACCATTCTACTACGTTACGGTCGGCAAACCTGATGATAGGCACCGGAATAATTACCCAGCGTTCACGCACCTGTATAAACAAATCGAGGCTGTCGTTTTCCCAGTTTTTAATATTTAGGCTAACGTCGTTAAAAAGACCGATATTGAAAATATTGAGTCGCTGTTGCAGCAAGTTCGCATCCATTTGATTGGCCGGAAACGAATCGTTTTCGTGCAGCGTCATTTCACGGTGAATGACATACGGTTTTGTTTTTTTATTACCGGCAATCATAATCTTTCTGATTTTTAAATAGCTGATGCTGTCTTGCGAATAGACGGTGCAAGCGGTAAAAAACAAAAGATAGAAAATGATTTTCTTCAAGCCTTAATTATTGACACAAAGGTACGCTTTAGTAGTAAGTAGTAAGTAGTAAGTAGTGAATTTTTTATTAGGCTGATTAAAAGAGGAACAAACCGAAAATCTGACCTATCATTCCGACAAGAAAACCCATATAAACTTCTTTTAGCGTGTGTGCGCCTAAATACAATCGTGCGGTAGCTACTGCGCCGGTGAGCAAAATGATTCCGATGAAATAATAGCTCATGTCAGACGGAGAAACAAAGACCAGCAGCATGATAGCGGTGAGCACACCACTGATGCCTACCATATGCAAACTTATTTTATAAAATACATTGATAACAAACGCAATAAAAAGAGATGCCAACGTTCCCATCATAAAGACACCCATCATATACGGAAAGTTGATTTTTCGGGTAGCCAGATATGCCCATACATAAAATATAATGGTGGCCACGAGCGGAATGATTCGTTGTTTATGGTCGGGCATTTCGAGGTCTTCAATGAAGCCCAGTTTCCTCATCAGTAAAATAGCTATTGCCGGAAACATGAAGGTATTGATGATGATTACCGCTATTACGATTTCTGATGACAAGCCTGCAAAGGAAAACGGATTCGTGTATAACAACAGCAACGTAAACCAGGTTGTTATCAGCAAAGGATGGAAAACGTAGGATAGTATTTTAGAGAGGATTTTCATTTAATATTCAAAGATTAGGATTTTTTGTAACATAACTGTATTTCCTTTTTTCATGGTAGGTTTTATAACTCTTTTCTTAAACGCGCAACCGGAATATTTAATTGTTCGCGGTATTTTGCTACGGTTCTGCGTGCAATATTGTAGCCTTTTTCTTTGAGTTGTTCAGTTAAAAACTCGTCGCTCAGCGGTTTGGATTTGTCTTCCACGGCAATCATATCTTCCAGTATCTTTTTCACTTCACGCGTGGAAACTTCTTCGCCGCCTTCCATTTGTAAGCCTTCTGAGAAGAAATGTTTTAACGAAAAAACGCCAAATTCCGTTTGGCAATATTTACTGTTGGCCACACGTGAAACGGTAGAAATATCCAGGCTGGTGATTTCTGCAATGTCTTTTAAAATCATCGGACGCAGTTTCATTTCATCACCTGTCAGAAAATATTCTTTCTGGAAAAAAACAATGGCTTCCATGGTCACAAATAAGGTATGCTGACGTTGTTTTATAGCGTCTATAAACCATTTGGCTGAATCTATTTTTTGTTTGATAAAAACTACCGCTTCTTTTTGTTTTTTATCTTTCATGCTGCCTTTACCGTAGGAAGTCAGCATTTCTTTAAAAGAATCGCTGATGCGTAAATCCGGTGCATTTTTTCCGTTGAGCAATACTTCCAGCTCACCGTTATTGTTTTCTACCGTAAAATCCGGAATGATGGTTTGATGATTTACGGAAGATGTTTCAGATGCGCCGCCCGGTTTTGGGTTCAGGTGTAAAATAATATCGATTGCTGCTTTCAGCGTAGCTTCATCAATATCCAGCGATTTAAATAATTTATCGTAATGTTTTTTGGTAAAAGCGTCAAATTGTGTGTTGATGATTTTCAACGCCATTTTTACGTTAGCGTTTTGTTCTTTGCGCTCTAATTGTATTTGCAGACATTCCTGCAAGTTTCTTGCACCCACACCAGACGGATCGAAGCGATGAATGGTGCGCAGTACTTCTTCAATTTCTTCTACTGAGGTAGTCAGATTTTTCTGAAACGCCAGATCATCCACAATAGCATCTAGCTCACGGCGCAGGTAGCCATCATCATCAATGCTGCCGATTAACTGGTCGGCAATTTGCCATTCGTGATCATCTAAATCCAGCAAATGCAATTGCTCATCTAAGAAATCGTGAAAGGTTTTTCCAACAGCTAAAGGCATTGTTTTTTTATCTTCTTTGCCTTTGTAATCGTCGCCGCCATCGTTGTATTCGTAGTCACCTTTGGTATATTCCTGCACATCTAAACTATCTGCAAAATCGTCTTCTGCATTGCTTTCATATTGCTCATCTTCATCATCGCGGATTTGTTCCGGTTCTGACAAATCTTCTTTTTCGCCATCATAATCTGACAAACTTTCTTCCAGCGCCGGATTGATTTCTAATTCTTCTTTAATGCGTTGTTCTAAGTTTGCGGTAGGAACCTGTAATAACTTCATCAGCTGTATCTGTTGCGGCGACAGCTTTTGTAATAATTTTTGTGATAGACGTTGATTAAGCATTTTCTGGTGTACGATTTACGATGTACGATTTACAATTTATTACAAAAATAACAAATGATATGAGGAACTTTTCTAAAGTTCTAAAACTTTAATAAATTTATATCTGATTAATATATTAAAACTCAGCGCTTTTTGGATAACGTGGGAACGGAATCACATCGCGGATATTGCTCATGCCGGTTACAAACAATACTAAACGTTCAAAACCTAAGCCAAAGCCTGCATGCGGACAAGTACCAAACTGACGGGTTTCCAGGTACCACCAGATGCTTTCTTCTTCGATACCGAATTTATGAGCACGAGCTTTTAATTTTTCGTAATCTTCTTCACGTTGCGAGCCACCAATAATTTCGCCGATGCCAGGAAATAACACATCCATCGCGCGAACGGTTTTTCCGTCTTCGCTCAATTTCATATAAAATGCCTTGATGTGTTCCGGATAATCCGTTAAAATTACCGGTTTTTTGTAGTGCTTTTCTACCAGATAACGTTCGTGTTCTGATTGTAAATCGGTGCCCCAATCAACAGGAAACTGGAATTTCTTTTTCGCATTTTTAAGCACTTCAATCGCTTCTGTATAGGTTAAACGCTGGAAATCATTTTCAATACAGAATTTTAATTTATCCAACAAGCCTAACTCACTGCGTTCGTTGGTTGGTTTTTGTTTTTCTTCTTCGGCAAAACGAATATCTAAAAAATGTAAATCATCTGCGCACTTTTCTAAAGCATATTTAATTAAATACTTCAGGAAATCTTCTGCCAAATCCATGTTATCGACCAAATCATTAAACGCCACTTCCGGTTCTATCATCCAAAACTCTGCTAAATGGCGTGATGTATTGGAGTTTTCTGCTCTGAACGTTGGACCAAACGTATAAATTTTAGACAAAGCCATTGCACCTAACTCACCTTCTAACTGACCAGAAACGGTTAAGTTAGTTTCTTTGCCAAAGAAATCCTGTGAATAATCCACTTTTCCGTCTTCTGTTTTTGGTGGATTTATCGCATCTAACGTTGTTACTCTAAACATTTCGCCTGCACCTTCTGCGTCCGAACCTGTAATGATTGGTGTATGCAAATAGTAAAAACCATGATCGTTAAAATAGTTGTGAATAGCAAATGCCAATGCATGACGAATACGTAAAATCGCACCAAACGTGTTGGTTCTTGGACGCAAATGTGCTTTTTCTCTTAAAAATTCAAATGAATGTTTTTTAGGTTGAATCGGATATTTATCAGCATCAGCTTCACCCAAAATCACAATTTTCTCCACTTTTACTTCTACTTTTTGGTTGCCTTGCGATGCAATCAATTTACCATGCACTTCTAAACACGCACCTGTATTTATTTTTGATAAAACATCATCACTAATAGTTTCTGCGTCAACAACGCATTGAATGACATTAATAGTTGTTCCGTCACTGATATTTATAAATGTAACATTTTTGCTATTTCGTTTGGTACGCACCCAACCGCGTACAATTACATCGCTGTCAATTTTTGCTTCTTCTAAAATCTGCTTGATATATACTTTGCTCATAGGTTAATTTGAAGTTCAAAAATAAGACATTTTATATTGTTATAAGTTTAAGATTTTTTGACACTGTAATTCTTGAAAAATGCTTTCAATTCAGATAATCATATTAATCAAACCCATCGGCGATTAATCGCAATAAATCCTTATATTTACGACAAAATTTTATACCATATGAGTTATATTCCAGTGTTAGATTTAGCTGATTATTTATCAGGCGATGAAGCAAGAAGACAGAAATTTATTCAGGGATTTGGAAAAGCCTATTCTGAAATCGGATTTGCAGCCATTGAAAACCACGGCATTCCACAACCTGTAATTGATAAATATTATGGTTTGGTAGAACAATTTTATGCATTGCCCTTAGAAACCAAATTGAGCTACGAAAAAGTAGAATATGCCGGTCAGCGAGGTTACACATCATTTGGACGCGAGAAAGCGAAACAAAGCGAAGTGGCAGACTTAAAAGAATTCTGGCAAGTTGGACAATATATTGAAGATGGCGAAGTGATGCCTGCTGATGACTATCCGGACAATATTGAGGTAGCGGAATTACCGGAATTTAACGAAACCGGAAAACAACTGTATAAAAGCTTTGAAAACTCAGGCAGACATTTATTACGTGCCATTGCAGAATATTTAGGGTTGGATGTGAACTATTTTGATCCGAGAATTCACAATGGAAACAGCATTTTACGTGCTATACACTATCCACCCATTACGCAAGAGCCAAAATCTGCTATCCGTGCAGAAGCACACGAAGACATTAATTTAATTACGTTGCTAGTGGGTGCAAGCGCCAGCGGTTTGCAAGTACAAGATGTAGATGGAACCTGGCACGAGGCACAAGCATCGCCATCGCAAATTATGGTGAATGTTGGCGATATGTTACAGCGTTTGTGCAACAATAAATTAAAATCGACTACACACCGAGTGGTAAATCCGCCAAGAGAACAATGGCACACACACCGTTACTCCATTCCATTTTTCCTGCATCCAAGAAGTGAAGTGAGATTAGATTGTTTAGATAACTGCATTGATGCGGCACATCCAATTGCTTACGAACCAATTACGGCAGGCGAATATTTAGATGAACGATTAAGAGAAATTGGATTGAAAAAATAAATTTTAAACACATAGACACATAGCTATTTATTGTAAAAAAGAAAGTGATAGATAAAATATAGATTCATCTAAAGATGAATAAAACTATAATTTCTAATTACTAAGACTTATAACTTACTACTACAACATGCCTTCAGCATTATCCATAAAACTAGGCGATTTTTTATACAAGAATGCGTTTCCTGTTTATAATATTATTTATCCGTTTTTTAAAAGGAGACAAGACAAACAGGACATTGCATTAATGCAGCAGCACATCAAAAAAGGCGATATTGTATTGGATATCGGCGCTAATATTGGTTTTTACACTAAAATATTATCTGATTTAGTTGGCGAAACAGGCAAAGTGTATGCCTTTGAGCCTGATAAAACCAATTTTCACCATTTAATAAATAACACTCAAAATCTGACGAATGTAGAATTCATTAACAAAGCAGTCAGTGATAAAACCGGAAAAATTACGTTGTATAAATCTGAATTGTTGAATGTTGATCACAAAACTTACGAAACAGAAAACTATACTGAAAAGATAGAAATAGACTGTGTCGCTGCAGATGATGTGATTGCAGACAAGAAAGTAGATTTTATTAAAATAGATATTCAGGGTTTTGAATATTTTGCCTTTCAGGGAATGCAACAAATTTTTGACTCGAACAAAAATCTTAAAATTATCACTGAATTTTATCCTTTAGGTCTACACAATGCAAAAATTAATCCTCTTGATTTTTTTGAATTATTATGGCAAAATAATTTCGTTGTTTACAAATCTGAAAACGAAGTAAGCACTGAATTTTTAAAATCGGATATTGAAAAATATACTTCTGTAAAAGACGAGTATACTTTTGTAGATTTATTTATTGAAAAGAAGCAATAAAATGGCAAAACAACCAATAAAAAAACAACAACCTGCACCAAAGCCACTAATTAAACAGAAATTAACTGCTAAGTCCACTGCTGAGTCAAAATCTATTTTTGAATACCTGGAGGGCCATTTCTCTACTAAAAGAAATTTTTACCTGATTCTACTGGTGTTGCTCAGTGCCTTGTTTTCGTTTTTATGTTTTGACAACAAAATATCTACGGCTAACGATGATGCTTTGTACATTGAGTCCGGAGCCAGTTACGCCAAAGATTTTTTCGGGTATTTTTATCTGGCAAACGCACCCTTATATCCGATTATCTTAGGCATCATTATTAAACTGATAGGCGTAAAACTAACTTTTCTTAAATTATTTTCTTTGTTGTTTTTCAGTTCATCTGTTTATTTTCTTTTCATCGCATTTGAAAAAAGAATTCCATATATCATACTGATTCCTGCCTTGCTCCTTACTGCCGTTAATGCTCAGTTTCTAATGTATGCCAGCTTAACGTATACAGAAGCATTTTCATTGATGATTTTTGGCATTAGCTTTTTCATTTTATTTAAAATATTTGATAAGCTGGATACTGAAACCTATGCATTCAAAAATAACATTCCACTATTTATACTGATTGGTTTCTTATTTTTTCTAATGATGATTACACGTAGTGTTGCATTAGGTGCCATTGGTGTTTTAGCAGTATATTTTATCTATAGAAAAAAATACATTGAAACCATTGCATCTGTTATATTCTTTGCTGTATTCTATATACTCTATAAATTATCTTTAACCTATATCTGGAAAGTAGACGGTTCGCAGTTTGCCGTACAGACAAAATTAATGTTCCAGAAAGATGTATACAATCCGCAATTAGGAAACGAAGATACCTGGGGATTTGTGGTGAGATTCTGGCAAAATTGTCAGATATATATATCATCAAGATTATTTTATGTTTTAGGATTCAAAGAAGAAGCATCTCCTGTAAATATTCCGCTAACTTTATTTTCTATTGGATTAGTAATCTGGTCAATCTTATTAATGCATCTTAGAAAACAATATACACTGTTATTCTCTTCTTTGTTTTTTGTTGCTTTATTAGTTGTTACATTTATTACGCTGAATGTTTCCTGGGGACAAACCAGATTAATTATGATATTTCTTCCGTTTATCCTGTTCAGCTTTTTTTATATTCTTTATTATTACGGAAGTCAATTTTCTTTTTTACAGCCACTATATTTGTTTGTGTTTTTTATCCTGTTTTTTGTCAATATGTCTGCAACACTTAAACAGGCAAAAGCACGCTTTCCCATCTTTATGGAAAACATCAGCGGTGACCCAACTTTCGGATATACACCGGACTGGCAGAATTATATTAAGATGACAAAATGGTGTGCACAAAATTTCCCAAATGAAACAAAATCTATTGCCGTTCGTAAAGCACCCATGTCTTTTATATTTTCAGACGGAAAAGAATTTTATCCAATTTATGGAACACCTACAGAAAATCCGGATTCATTGCTGATTCCACTCCGGGCATCAAAAGTAAACTACTTAATGACAGCAGAACTTCGTGCCAATCCGGACATGTATGTAGACGGACAGATTATAGGAACCATGCACCGGTATGCCTATTATATTCAGCAAAAATATCCGCAGGCATTTCAATTTGTACATCAGGAAGGAGATGTGGAAGAGGCCGTTTTGTATAAAATAAATTACAATTATATAGACTCCTTGAAAGCTACATTAAAATAAATATTTTTTATATTTTTTTGTTTTTAATAAAACATTTTTACCTTTGAATAAAATCAATTGATCTATGAAAAAGACTATTTCTTTCTTAATTGTAGCAGTACTAATATTACCATTTCTGTTTACAACAACATCTTGTACACCAAATAACAATCCTGCACCAATACGTGATACAATATATATCAGAGACACGTTATGTTGCGCATGCGATTCTGTAGAATGTTTTGATGCTGTCGGCTGCTATCCTTTTGAAGGAAATGCAAATGATGTTTCAGGTAATGGTCATAACGGGACAGTAACTGGTGCAACGTTAACTACAGGACACAAAGGAGACGCAAACAGTGCTTATTATTTTAATAAAAGTACCAG
>JBIKPT010000186.1:0-5381 GCA_044357355.1 Chitinophagales bacterium | reverse complement strand
GACCAGAATACTTTATTTTTTTCTATGTTAACCTCCCAGCTACCGATTTTGGCCATCGTTTGACTTTCAGTTAGCAACCGCGATATATTAGTTATTTTCTCTTCGGTGCGCTTTCTCTCGGTGACATCACTGATGAATGCACAGAAGTAGGTTTCTCCATTCTGATGAAAAGGAGTAATGCTTAGTTCAATTGGAAATTCTGTACCATCTTTGTGCAGTGCTGGCAGATTCAGCAATTTTTTGGAAATTCGTTCCTCCCCGGTGCTAAGGTAATGGCTCATTCCTCTATTGTGGCCATCTCTGTGATAGGTGGGAATAATGGTATCGGTTAAGTATTGCCCCAAGGCCTCTTCTTCTTTCCATCCAAAGATTTGCTCTGCGTTCTTATTCCAAAAAATAATTTTGCCAATTTTGTTTATATTTATAATAGCATTCAGGGAGGCATTCATAACCAACCTGCTGGTTTCTTCGCTTTGTTGTAACATTTTTTGAGCGGTTATTCGCTCTGTAATGTCCGTATATTGCCAGACGTGTCCCTTATATTCTTGTTCTGTGAAAAAAGGAATATAATTAAGTTCAAAGATCCTCCCATCCTTGAATTCAATTATTTCTATTGAAGCCTCTTTTTTTGTAAGCTGGAAATTAATCGTTTCGAGATATTTATCCGGATCCTTAAAATTGTCTTTTAGGGAAAATTTTATATTGTAATAATCCGCTCCAATGACCTCATAAGGCATTTGGGAAATATTGAACAAATCACAAAAGAGCTGGTTGACAAAAACTACGATTCCAAAATCATCTTTGAGTAAAATAGCACTATTAATATTATTAAAATAAGTGGTAAATATTTTTTCCGCCTGCTTTCTCTTTCTTATCTGGTAATTTGTATTTTTTGTGATTGTTAAGATATCATCAGATTGTTCTTTTACCCCTTCGTCTAGGTTAGTGAGGTCTATCTCTTCTTTTAGATTATCGATGGCCTGTCTCTTAATCTCTAATTCTTCCTTTAGTTTTTCATTCAATTCAATATATTCCTCCTCGCTAATCCGGAATGCTCTTTCCGTCAACTCATTGCCTTTTTCATATTCAATATATGAATTATTTACAGCTTCTAATAATTGTGCAACATCAGGCAGCTCAAGTGTGGCCTGCGATAGAATATTTTTAATCTGCTTCTCAAGTAATCTGTTATAATTCATAAAAACAAGTAATACTAATTGACTGATTATGTAAACGGCAATTATTTTCGTTATTAAATGGACTGATTTCTCCATAAGAATAAAATCCGGCAATAGGTGTTTTGTGCGCCAAAAGATCATCAACGGCGACAATCTCTTCATCTATACGTCCACCTAATACTAATTTCCTCCCCACACAACTGACAATAAGGCAAAAATCGGGTGCCTTTATAACTTTATTGATTGAGCGTGAGGCTGCTTTTGATGCCGCCTCTATAAGATTGTCAAAATTTGCTCGCATCAGTCTTACTTTAGATCCTTCAGGAATATCGCCGGCAAATTGCATATACCCTTCTTTCTCATTGATAGATAATATTGTACGCACCAAAGGATACTCACTTCCATCTATTAATATTGCCAGCGGAAATAATAGTGCTGACCCTGGCAACCGTTTGGCTTCTGGACCGAGATACTTTTTATAAAGTTCAAGCGCATTCATGTTATTAATTTCATACAAACGGTTGCCTGTTGATTTAGTGACCACGCGTTCCGGTCCGAAGTTGCTCCAACCGCCACCAGTTCCAGACGAAACGATGAATTGGTCTCCATAAAAACCTAAAGCTACAACTATTCCTTCTGTAGGATTTTCGTCTAACCCTGTCAATGTCGAGTTAAACTCCGCCCCATCACCTGCCAGCCCTCCGGATACTACAACATTATCAGCTACAACGCTATTGATACCCTTCACTAATTCACTACCGTTGATCTTATGACCATCAGAAATTATGAAAAGATACGAAAGTCCTTCTTTCGGCAGTTTTTGGATGAGTTCATATCCTGCAGAATAGCTGGATTCGTAATCATCGATACTTACCTTTGCAGCCTTTATGGGGGTGTGCTCCATGCTAAATGCGACAGCAATCATTACGGAATCTAAAACTTGTAAGTTAAAGATCTGCCCTGCTGTACTTGAAAATACAATCTTTGCAAAAGGAAATTTAGCCCTCACGGTATTATAGATATCCAAAGAAGCTAAAATCTTTTTATCTCCAAAACACAATACAATTTGTGTGTCTTCTTCTTGTGATGAATTTTCAAAATGAGATTCCCACTTGATAGAATCGTATTTAAATAAAGCTATTTTCATTTTATCAGAATTGTTTCTATTACAGAAAATCACTTTGTTCGTGATTATCCGGTGAATGTTTATGTCCTTAAAATTAATTAATATTTTCTAGTTTTACTAAACTAATAACACTCAAATAATAATGCATAATATTAGAAAGTGTTGTGTTAAAGACAAAGTAGATATTCTGAATAAGTTTTTTACAAAAAATTATTTTATATTAAGGTCTGAAGAACAAAAATCGATTATTGTTGCTAAATTTGCTTAAACAGCGAATTACTTTTTGAGTGAATGAAATTAAATCATATTTAGTTATAACAAATTGAACTACTTAAAAATTTTAATTGCGGATGACCATTCTATTCTCAGGAATGGTATTGCTAATTTATTAAGGAATGAATTCCGAAATGTGGAGATTGTCGAAGTAGACAATGGTTTGGATGTTATTGAAAAAACAAGGCAAGATAAATGGGACTTAATTTTACTGGATATTACTATGCCTGGAATCAATGGCTTGGATGCCTTAAAGCAAATCAGGGTTAGTGGTGTGAAGACTCCTGTATTGATAATTAGTATGCAACCCGAGAATTTATATGCCATGAGAGCATTAAAAGCGGGAGCATCCGGCTATTTTAACAAGATGTCCCTGAACAGTGAATTTATTGTTGCTATAAGAAAAGTCTTAGAGGGTAAAAAATATCTCACGGAATCTGTCAGAGAGATTATAGCATTAGGTATAGATAATAATGATCGGGCCACTCATGAGTCATTATCTGACCGTGAAATGGAAATACTCATCCTTATTGCTAAAGGCAAGTCGAATTCAGTAATATGCAAAGAACTCTTTTTAAGCAGCAGTACTGTAAGCACCTATAAGGCAAAGATTCTTGAAAAGCTTAATCTGAGTAATAATGCTGAACTTACAAGATATGCTTTGGATAATCAGCTGTTGTAATCTACCCGTAAATAAAAAAAGCTGATTTCTTACGAAATCAGCTTTTTTAGGGTAATAAGTTTCTGTAACTTGGGGGGTTATCAGGGGTGTTTATGTTTCTATAGGGTAATACAAAATTATACAAAGAGCAGTAAACCTTTATTAGAAAAGAATGCAAAGCTATTGTAGTATAATTAGTGACTTTTTATAATCGGTTGGTGTCCTCACCCACCGAAATAAGATGTTCAGATTGGACATTAATCACTAGAAAACAGCATAAAAAAAGCTGATTTTCAATCAGCTTTTTTAGGGTAATAAGTTTCTGTAACTTGGGGGGTTATCAGGGGTGTTTATGTTTCTATAGGGTAATACAAAATTATACAAAGAGCAGTAAACCTTTATTAGAAAAGAATGCAAAGCTATTGTAGTATAATTAGTGACTTTTTGTAAGCTAAAAACTACAAATTCTGTTTGAATTGAAAAAAATCAATTTTATTGAAAGAATTGCTTTTTGTTTTATGATAACGATAAAAAGACTTAGTAAAAAATACTAAGTCTCTATTTATATTTCAGAATGAAAATCATCTATTATAATGGAGGTGGTGAGAATGGAGGCGGAACAGCACCCAGAATGATATTTAATTCTGCAACCGTTGATGCTGCGGCCCAGGCTGCCATGCCTGCTTTCCAGACTAAAGTATCTTTAGTTAATTGTCCGCTTTGCGCCATTTGTGATAAAGCCGGCACATCAAAAGGTCCGGTTTGTGCGCCGTTTACCGCTACAAATATTTGCATGGCCGGTGGTGGAACTGCTCCGCCGCCTTGTGAGTTAGCTATGCCGCCCTGCATGATGCCGCCTAAACCTACACCTACAAATGCTCCTGCAAGACCGCCGTTTTCAGCTGCTTTTTCAATGCCTTGTGCAGTTTTCCATTGCGTTAATTTTTGCATATCAATTTTATCCAGACGAGATAATTCGAAGATTTCTTTCTTCACTTCGTCCGGCATGGAGATATTTTCTACTAAAAGAGAGGTCACTTTTAATCCGTAAGCATCAAAATCATCCGATAATTTTTCTACACCGAATTTGGAGAATTCATCCAGATTGGAAGCAAAATCTTCTATTTTTAATTTACTTTCTGCAATGGCATCCGTTAATTTGGTCACCACTAAGGTGCGGAGCTGACTGGAGATTTCTTCTGTTGTAAACTGACCATCTGTACCTACAATTTCTTTCATGAACTTTCCGGCATCTGTTACACGGAAAGAGAAATTTCCGAACGCACGGATTTCAATCATACCAAAACGCGGATCGTTCAGTGTAATCGGGTTTTTTGTGCCCCATTTCTGATCTGTAAACTGTTTTGTGTTTACATAAAAGATATCCACTTTGAACGGAGAGTTGAATCCGTATTTCCAGCCTTTTAAGGTGCTTAAAATCGGCATGTTTTGAGTAGATAATTCATATCTGCCCGGTTGGTACACATCTGCCAGCTTTCCCTCATTCAGGAAAACCGCCACCTGCGATTCGCGAACGGTAAGCTGTGCGCCGGTCTTAATTTCATTCTGAAAGCGTGGAAATTTCCATACAATGGTATCCTGTGTATTGTCGGTCCATTCGATAATGTCAATGAACTCATTTCTGAAGGTGTCTAATATTCCCATGATTTTTTGGTTTTCTTTTTATAAAGTTATCAAAAATAATTTTGTAGAGAACTTAATAACTACTTTTTTTCGTTAAAAGTTCCTTTCTTTATTAAAAAGGATAGAGGAATAAACTAAAAAATGTTTTAACAAATCCCTACTTTTGGATTATTAATCATTCCTTCTTACTTTTTATGAAAACAACGCCTCTTACCGATACACACATTGCCCTGGGTGCAAAAATGGTTGACTTCGCCGGATTTTATATGCCGGTTCGCTACTCTTCTGATTTAGATGAACACCATTGCGTGCGTAATGCAGTGGGGATGTTTGATGTTTCTCACATGGGTGAATTTATTCTGAAAGGCGATAAAGCATTGCCGCTCTTGCAAAAGATTGTTTCCAACGATGTTTCTAAATTAGAAAGAGGTCAGGCTTTATATGGATATCTGCCGAATGAAACCGGCGGCATTGTGGATGATTTGCTCGTTTACCATTT
>JBIKPT010000185.1:0-5416 GCA_044357355.1 Chitinophagales bacterium | reverse complement strand
TTCGAAACAGACACAATAACTTTCACAAACATCACGAACAGTTCCGAAATCGTCGTGGCAACTTCCGCAAACCCGGCGAATAGTTCCAAAATCGCCACTACAACCTTCGCGAACACTGCGACGAAAGCAGAAATCACCACTTCACCTTTCCCGAACACCGCGAATATTTCCTGAACAGACACGACAACTTCCGAAAACTCCAAGAAGGCTTCCGAAATCATCGCAACAACTTCCGCGGACACCAGGATTATTCCCGAAATCGCCAAGTCAACTTCCGCGAACACCAAAGACATTTCCGAAATCATCACGACAACCTTTGCGAAACCCGCGAAAACACCTTAAAGCACAACGTATAAACCCTGAGCAGGCGCTGCATCCACCGAAACCGCTCTTCCCGCAAAAAACAAGAAGTATTTCCTTCATTTTGTCGATAACTTCCCGCCAAAAAACCTTCCCTAAAAGCTATCTTTGCAACCCATGCGCGAGTTAGCCGAATTAAACGAATCCCAGTTCAATGCCGTCACCACCATACACGGTCCGGTGATGATCATTGCCGGTCCGGGCTCCGGGAAAACGAGGGTACTCACCTATCGCATCGCCTACCTCATCAAAAATAATGTCGATCCCTTTCGCATCATGGCGCTCACCTTCACCAACAAGGCTGCGTCGGAAATGCGCGAGCGTATCTCGCATATCGTAGGCCACGAGGCGCGCAACTTATACATGGGTACTTTCCACTCGGTGTTCGCCCGCATCCTGCGCGCCGAAGCACACCGCATGGGCTATCCCAACAATTTTACCATCTACGATCCCGACGACTGCAAGAGCCTGCTGAAAAGCATCATCAAGGAAGAAGGGCTGAACGATAAACTTTATAAACCGGCCACCGTGTTTTACCGCATCTCTTCAGCCAAAAACTCGCTGATAGATGCCAAAAAATACGCGGAAAACATCGACCTCGTTTCCGATGACGAAAGCAGCGGCCGACCGAAAATAAAAGAACTCTTCGCCAAATACCAGGACCGCTGTTTCAAATCCGGCGCCATGGATTTCGACGATTTATTATTGAAAATGTACGAGCTGCTGACGAAATTTCCGGATGTGCTCTACAAATACCAGCAGCGTTTCACGCATATTTTAATCGACGAGTTTCAGGATACCAACAACGCGCAGTATTCCATCGTGAAACTGTTTGCCGGTCAGCACGAAAACGTCTGCGTGGTGGGCGACGATGCACAAAGTATCTACGCTTTCCGCGGTGCCACTATCGAAAATATTTTAAATTTTGAACGCGACTATCCGGATTTAAAAGTCTTTAAACTGGAACAGAATTACCGTTCCACCGAGCATATCGTCAATGCGGCGAATGAAATCATTAAGCACAACAAAGCACAGCTGCCTAAACAAATCTGGACGGAAAACAAAGGCGGCGAAAAGATAAAAGTATACAAAACCGCCAGCGATACCGACGAGGCACGCATTGTGGCCAATGCCATTTTCGATCAGAAAATGCGCAACCACCTCATGCATTCCGAATTCGCCATTTTGTACCGCACCAATGCGCAGTCGCGTTCTTTTGAGGAAGCCCTGCGCAAACTCAATATTCCGTACAAGATTTACGGAGGCCTGTCATTTTACCAGCGCAAGGAAGTGAAAGATTTTATTTCGTATTTGCGTGTAGTCGTCAATCCGAACGATGAGGAAGCCTTAAAACGCATCATCAACTATCCGGTGCGCGGCATCGGCAACACCAGCATTGATCGCTTGATTGTGACCGCCAACGAACATGATTTGCCTTTGTGGCATGTGGTGGAAAAACCGGAAATCATCAACGACATGCAGTCGCGCGCCAAACAATTGATTCGTGATTTCAGTATCATGATCAAAAGTTTCCGCGCTATGCTGGCAAATAAAAATGCGTACGAAATTGCAGAATACATCGGCAAGCAAACCGGTCTCATTCAGGATTTATACAAAGACAAAACACCGGAAGGCATTTCGCGTTTCGAGAATATTCAGGAACTTTTAAATGGTATTAAAGAATACACTGTAGGCGAGCAACCGGAATATGAAGAAGATGAAGTGAAGCCGGAAAATGACCTCGCAGCTTACCTGCAACAGATTTCTTTATTGACAGATATGGACGATACCAAAGATGAAAATAAAGAGAAGGTGAAGCTGATGACGATACACGCAGCGAAAGGACTGGAATTCACGAGTGTATTTATTGTGGGCCTGGAAGAGAATTTATTTCCGTCCATCATGTCGATGAATACACGCGAAGATCTGGAAGAAGAACGCCGTTTGTTTTATGTGGCCATCACGCGTTCTAAAAAATTCCTGACGCTTTCTTATGCGCTCACGCGTTATAAATTCGGGCAGCTCAATTATTGCGAAGCGAGTCGTTTTATTGACGAAATAGCAGAGGAAAACAAAACCTTCTTCGGACAAAAAGATCCGCAGAAACCAAAAGCGGAACAGAAATCTTTCTTCGGCGATGATGAGAATACGAAATGGTACCTAAGCAAGCAATATCAGAAGAAACAAATCATTGAGCCTTCCAAACCGGAAATAACGGAACCACCGAAACACCTCACTAAAATCAATACCGCTGCTAAAGCGGGAGCTTCCATTTCATCCGAATTAAAAGATCTGGAAGCCGGCATGCAGGTCATTCATGAGAAATTCAATCAGGGAAAAGTCATCAGCGTGGAAGGCGGCGGCGAAAATCGCATCGCCACCATCTACTTCGAAACCGTCGGCAACAAAAAAATTATGCTGAAGTTTGCGAAGTTACAGATTGTGGAGTAACCCCCAACCCCTGAAGGGGAGAATACATCGGCCTTTAATCCAAAAATCCTATAAATCCAAATTCCGACAAATAAAAATCCGTATTTTCGCATTGTGAAGAAGTCTCTCCTCTCATATCTCATATCACTATTATCCTTAGTCTCTTTTGGTCAGATACAAATCACCAAACCCAATCCAAGATTATTTTTTGACGCCAAATATGTAACGCTCGACAATCCAAGGCCGCAAAAACCGGATTCTCTGGCAGAAAATTTCCATCGCTACAACACAACAGAGAAACAATTCGTTCCCTATCACAATCTGGGCAACTATGGCACTGCTTATTATTCCGTCATGTTCACCAACGACAATCCGATTGGTTTTAAACACGGCTTCAATTCATTTGACCTCTATTTTATTCAACCGGAAAAAGTAAAATACTTCAATACCAAAACACCTTATACCGCGCTGGATTTTGTCTTTGGCGGCAAAGAAGAGATTGTTGGCGGTGCAGAATTTGCCATCAACATCAAACCTAATGTAAATGTCGGATTCAATTTTCACCGCAACAGCTTCAAAGGAAAAAGCAGCAATCAGTTGTCTATTCATAATTTGTTTTCCGTGCAAAATGCCTATCAAAGCAAAAACAACCGCTATGATTTAAAAGCAGCCTTTATTTACAACGGCATCAAGAATGAGGAAAACGGCGGCTGGGCACAGGATGATGTTTTTACAAATCCGTTCTACAAAAAAAATAAAAGTTTTGTCGAAATAAATCTGAAAGAAGGTGCGCTCAACAAATGGAATGAACGTAACCTGAATTTGCATCAGCAGATAAAACTGGGTAAAAAAACGGAAGTGCAAATCAACGACTCGGTGACGAGAAAAATGGTGGCACATCCAAAATTTGTCATCGCAAATGATTTTGAATTTGCGCACTGGAAATTCCGCTATAAAGATTTTGAGACAGATTCGTCTTTTTACGACCGCCTGATTTATGACAGTGATTCCACGGATGATTATACCAAAACATGGAAGCTGTCGAACGGCATTTATTTCAAAAATATTCAGAATGACAGCCTGCCAAAAAAATTCTTGTTTGCTGCAGGATTGCAATATGATTTCATCCGGTACCGGCAACGTTTTACCGACCAGCTTCTTCACGACATACAACTAAAAGCAAGAATTTATAACCTGGTAGATTCTGCATTTTTCGGCTATTCAGTAGATGCAGCCGTAGATATTGCACCGGATTATATCGGCGATTTTGAAGTGAATTTTGCCGGACAATTGAATTTCAAAAAGTCCATTTCAGTAGGTGTGCGAGGCAATGTTTCTCTGGCATCGCCTACCAAAAAACAGGAATTTTATTTCGGCAATCATTTTACGTATACCAATGATTTCAAAAAGACGTTTCAGGTTAAAGCAGAAGCTCATTTTGCGTGGAGAAAACAGTTACTGTTTGCTACGGTGCAGAATTATTTTATTCAAAACTATATTTACAACGACACCGCTTCTTTGCCAACACAATACAACAAGCCACTGAATGTGCTGGTGGTGAAACTCCAAAAAGATTTTAATACCAAACATATTTTCTCCGGCACGGAAGTTTATGTGCAATGGGCATCCAACAATAATATTATCCGATTGCCGGTGTTTGCCATGAAGCAGACCTTGTATTACAAAGGCGGATGGATTTCAGGAAAACTGAATGCGCAACTTGGTTTTGACATTTTGTACAACACCAATTTTCAGGGCAATGCCTACAATCCGTCTTTAGCCGTTTTTCATCATCAGGATGCTGAGCGACTGAAATTCTATCCGATTATGGATGTATTTTTCAGCTTGCATGTAAAATTCACCAACATCTTTTTACGGGTGGAACATGTCAACCAGGGAATGTTTAAACAAAAAGGTATTTACACCGCTCCGAATTACGGATATTTAGACCGAACATTCAGAGCAGGTGTTACCTGGCAGTTTTATGATTGATAATTTTAAAAACACATAGGCACATAGATAATTAAGCAATTACATACCATGCAAATTATTTTCGGAACATTTAAGAGAATCAGTAGCGGAAGCAAAGCTTCCATCTTATGTTTTTTTTATGGCTTTCCGTATTAAATTGCACAATACGTAATTCTATAAAAAACTATGTGCCTATGTGTTTAAATAATGTATTTTAGAAATGAAAAAAATTCTCTTCCTCACACCCACCTTACCCTATCCGCCTGTCAGTGGCGGTGTGATAAAGTCGAATAAAGTGGTGCACTTTTTAAGTGAGCGATATGAATTAACCGTTGCCTGTTTACTGAAAAATGAAGACACACAACACCGTGCTGCCTTTCAGACAACGGTGCAATTAAGTGATTTTATTTGTGAAGAATTGAATGTGCCGCGAACGGCAAAAAATCTGATTTTATCAAATCTGCAAGGCATTCCGCTGAATCTTTACAGGAATAAGTCTGCAGCATTTAAGCAGAAAGTAAATGCCGTTATTCATCAGTATGATGTTGTTTTTTGCGATCACTATGTGATGTTTCAGTACATTCCGGATAATTACAAAGGCAGGATTGTATTGCATGAACACAACTGCGAATATTTAATCTGGAAGCGGTATGCC
>JBIKPT010000184.1:0-5425 GCA_044357355.1 Chitinophagales bacterium | reverse complement strand
TTAGTGGATGTTGCAAAGAATCCGCCAGGTCCGCTAATGAACCATTTATATGAATTTCCATTAGCAGATGTATTGGTAAAATTAACGGTATAAGGAACACATGATTTTAACTGATCTGCAGAAAATGCTGCAGTTGGTGCCAGATTAACCGTTACATTTTGTGTCATAGAATCTCTGCAACCTTCCTGATTTAAAGCATTTAAGGTTATTGTATAATTACCGGGAGTAGTGTATGCAATAGTCGGAATCGTATTAGTTGAGCTTGTTCCATTTCCAAAATTCCAATTGCAGAAAATAGTTGAATAGGCAGAATTTACAGTTGGTGTAACCGTTTCATTGTTACAAATCGGTGTTGGTACATATGCATTTACTTTAAATTTCTCTACTTTAATTGCATTGGCAACTGATTTCGTAGCGGTACAATTATTCTGATCTCTTACCGTAAGACTTACATTATAATTACCAGCTGCATTGTATACGTAAGATGGATTTTGTGCAGATGATGTATCACCAGTTCCAAAATTCCATTTATAGGTAACCGGTGTAGACGAAGTAACATTACTTTGAAAAACTGCATTAAATGGTATTAAACAAGTTTGTATTTTATTTACAGAAAAATCTACTGTTGGTGGGATCGCTTTTTTAATAAAATCTCTTACTGTGAGTGTATTTTTACAACCGTTTCCATCTGTAACAATTAATGAAACTGTCAGGTTTCCGCTAAAGGTGTAGGTATGTAACGGATTTTTTGTATTCTCTGTTCTTCCATCTCCCATATCCCATAACCAACTTGTGATTGGTGCATCACCAATTGTTGATTGATCAGAAAACTGCACATTGAAAGGCACACAACCTGTTCGTGGAGCTGCATCAAATCTTGAAACCGGATCTTTAAAAACAGTAATCGTCTTTGTTACAGAAGCTGACTGCGTGCCTTTATAAATTGTCAGCTTGATGTTGTATGTACCAGGTTGGTTAAAGATGGCGCTAGGGTTACATTCATCAGCGGTATTACCATTAATATCTAAATCCCAAAAACAGCTATCCTGATTTCCGGTTGATGTGTTGGTAAAGGTGACGTATAATGGTGCACAGCCTTTATCTTTACTCATAGTAAAGTTTGCTGCCAGTTGTGCATGAGACTTTGTTGTAGCTCCTAAAGAGAAAGCCAGTATCAACAAAGTTGTATATACAACTCTATAAGAAGACTGAATAAGTCTTCGCAATAAGCGAACTGAAAAATACATTGGACATGGGGTTTATGTTCGATGCAATATTAAACAACTTATTTCAATTTGTCAATAGCAACAATGAAAAAAAGTTAATTTTTGCTACATTTATTGACATAAAGCAATTTTTTGAGTAAATATCACATTGAAAATGTACTATTGTTTAGCATACTGTTTAATTAAATAATACCTTTAAAACAACATAGTAAATAGCTAATAAAGAAATAAACACAAATGAAAGGAATAAATTTACTACCGGCTGTACCCATGAGAAAAGAACCATCAGACAAGTCAGAAATGGTGAATCAGTTACTTTACGGAGAAACGTTTGATATTCTTGAAAAACAGGAAAAATGGAGTAAAATAAAATTAAGTCACGATAAATACGAAGGCTGGATTGACAACAAACAATGGAAAATAACTAATAGAAAAAACATAAAACAAAATATAATTTCATCTTTATTCCTGAAGAAAAATAATTTCATTTATCCGCTTGGTAGCTACGTTGAATTTAACGTTTTAGAAAACAAAAAGACGCTTCTCCGCACAGCAAAACTATTCCTCAACACACCCTATTTATGGGGTGGCCGCACTTGCCTTGGAATAGATTGTTCAGGGTTTACACAAGTGGTATTCAGAACCGCTGGCATAAAACTGATGCGTGATGCTAACCAACAGGCCACTCAGGGAAAAAAAATAAAACTTTCGGATGCCGCAACAAACGATTTAGCCTTTTTCTCTAACAATGAAGGTCGGATTATACATGTTGGCATCATCCTAAAAGAAAAAAACAAACTGAAAATCATACATGCATCCGGCAAAGTAAGAATTGACAAATTAGATGAAAGAGGAATTTACTTTGAAGACACGCAAACCTATTCGCATGCATTGCATTCTATAAAAAGAATTGTGAAATGATGAAACTATTCAATACAGCACAAATTCGGGAAGCAGACAATTACACAATAAAGCATGAGCCCGTTTCATCATTAAATCTGATGGAAAGAGCGGCAAGCGCTTTTGTAAAACAATTTTCTACTGACTATCCTGATAAGAAAAATCCGGTTTATATTTTTTGCGGAAATGGCAATAATGGCGGTGACGGATTAGCCATTGTAAGACTGTTATTTAAATTAAAATACAAAGTTCAGGTTTTCACTTTTCCATCTAAAAAGTATTCCGATGATTATTTGAAAAATGAAAAAAGATTACCTCAGAAATTAAAAAAACAACAACACCAGCTTACTACAATAAATCCCATCGACACATTAAGTAATAAAGGAATTATTATTGATGCGATATTCGGCACCGGATTGCATGATTCCATACAAAAGGATTCTATTCACTATAAAGTAATTGAAAGAATAAATGCATGCTGTTTTCATTCAGTTGTTGCCGTCGATATTCCAAGTGGTTTACTTACTGATGAACACACCGATGGTATTGTCCTGAAAACCAGTAAAACCTATACATTTCAATTTCCTAAACTATCCTTTTTACTTCCGGAAAATGGACTTTATTTAAATGACTTTACCATCTTAGACATTGGATTACATCCTGAATATAGTCGCAAAACCTCATCTCCTTTTTTTCTAATCACAAAAGAAGCTGTCCATCTAAAAATTCCTGTCAGAAAAAAATACGCACACAAAGGCAACTATGGCCATGCAATGATTGCAGCCGGAAGTTATGGAAAAATGGGTGCTGCCATCTTAGCCGGAAAAGCCTGTTTACGAGCCGGTGCAGGCATGTTAACAATGCATCTTCCGTCATGCGGATATTCTATTGTACAAGCCGCATTTCCTGAAGCGATGTGTGTTGTTGATAAACAGGAAAAACATATTTCAGTTGTATCTTCTTATGAAAAAACAAATGCAATTGCCATTGGACCCGGCATTGGCACACATACTGCTACAAAGAAAGCAATAGAACAATTTCTGCGAAATCAAACGCAACCCATCGTAATAGATGCAGATGCGTTAAATATCTTAGCAGCAAAAAAAAGTTTACTTCCAATGCTTCCTGTTAATTCTATTCTGACACCGCATCCTAAAGAGTTTGAACGACTTGCCGGAAAATGGAAAAACGATTTTGAACGTTTGCAACTACAACAACAATTTTCCAAAAAACACAAAGTAATTGTCGTACTCAAAGGTGCACATACCAGTATATCTGATACCACAGGCAATGTTTATTTCAATACCACCGGAAATCCGGGTATGGCAACAGCAGGCAGCGGTGATGTACTGACAGGCATCATCACCGGTTTATTAGCACAGCAACTTTCTCCGTTAGACAGTGCGATTGCCGGCGTATATTTGCATGGACTTGCAGGCGATAAAGCATTGCAATTACAATCGCAAGAAAGCCTGATAGCTACAGACATTATTGCTTCTCTTGGAACAGCATTTAAAGAAATTCAAATTTAAAAACTTGAACAGAAAACACATCGTTGTATTAACAGGTGCCGGCATCAGTGCGGAAAGTGGTATTAAAACATTCCGCGATAGTGATGGACTTTGGGAAAATCATCGGATAGAAGATGTTGCAACTTATGATGCTTGGCTTAGAAATAAACAACTGGTACTTGATTTTTATAATCAGCGAAGAAGTCAACTTTTGCAATGCGTTCCGAATGAAGCGCATCATCTACTTGTCAGATTAGAAGAAAAATATGAAGTAGATATTATCACACAAAACGTAGATGATTTGCACGAACGTGCCGGTTCTGCTAAGGTTTTGCATCTGCACGGAGAACTATTGAAAGTACGAAGCACGTTGGATGAGCAACTCATTTATAGCTGGAAAAAAGACTTAACTGTTGGCGATACCTGTGAAAAAGGTGCACAACTGCGTCCACATATTGTTTGGTTTGGTGAACAGGTTCCAATGATTGAAACAGCTGCCAACATCGTCAGCAAAGCAGATATATTTATTGTAATCGGTACTTCATTAGTCGTATATCCTGCAGCAGGTTTGGTTCACTATACAGATTACACCGTACCGAAATATGTAATCGATCCAAACAAACTGTCAATCACACAATTACAAAATGTAGAATACATCACGGAAAAAGCCAGCATTGGCATGCAGCAACTCTATCAGCAATTAATGGAAGCTTAATTTATTTTTTGATTTCAAACCTGGAACCAGCACCGCCGGTATTTCCGTTTTCGTCAACACCCAACACATTCAGGTAGGCACTCGTATCTGCGTTTATCTCAAAAAAAACTTTTTTGTCTACAGAAAAATCGTTTCCAGAAACGGCTCCTTCTTCTTTATAATAAATCTTTCGGTTGAAAAAATTAGAGATGATAATTTTATAAGAACGCAGATTTTTATCGGCAATAGAAAAATGAATGTTTACAGAATCATTGACAAAGAATGTATCTGCAGCAGTTGGTGAAAACAACGTAACAACAGGCGGCTCGGTTTCCTGTTTTTTACAGGCAACTAAACAACCTATCAGCATCAACGCAAAACAAAGTTTTTTCATTTTAAAATATAGAGTCAAAGTTAACTAAAAAAACTATCTTTAATTATTCGTGTTATAGAGTTGCAGCCGTTTTTAAAAATAAGACGACGGTAAAACACGAATAAATTATTTAAACGATACAGATGAATAAACAACAAAAATTTGAAATCAACTATACCTGTTTTGAAACCTGGGACGATGTTCCTGAAAACTACCGGCAGTTAATGAAAGAAGCGCGCCTTGCAAAAGACGGCAGCTATGCACCGTATTCCAATTTCAATGTAGGTGCTGCACTCTTATTAAACAATGGTAAAATTATCCATGGCAGCAATCAGGAGAATGCCTCCTATCCTATCGGGTTTTGTGCAGAACGGACAGCCTTAAGTGCTGCTGCTTCTTTGGCATCTCACGAAAAAATAAAAGCCATTGCCATCACCTGCAGCAGTGTACATAATCCGGTAACAACACCGGCAGCACCTTGTGGTATTTGCAGACAAACTATTTTTGAAGCAGAATGCAAACACCAACAGGATATTGAAGTCATTCTGATGGGTGAAACCGGTGAAATGTATGTTTTTAAATCAATTAAAGATTTATTGCCTTTACATTTTGACGCAGATTTCCTGTAAGCCAATTTCACTTTTACATAAAAAATCTTCTTTTAAGCTGACTGCATGCATCTGTTGCTCACAAAATTCAAACAATATTTTTCGATTTCCGA
>JBIKPT010000183.1:0-5434 GCA_044357355.1 Chitinophagales bacterium | reverse complement strand
AAATTACAGTTTTAATTTTTAATATCAAAAAGGACGTTGTCAATTACTATTTGAATTCCATTTCTAAAATCTATCCTGCATTCTCTCGCCCATGTTGGTTTCCAACCAACAAACTGCCAACGCAACGAAACATATAAAACTTATAATTACTATCTTGCAAAAAAAATAGCTATGCAAAAAGGCGATGGCGTTTGGCTGAATAAATTTATCAGTGAAAGTGGTTTGTGTTCTCGCAGAGAAGCGGATAAATTTATAGAAAGAGGTGTGGTTTTTGTCAATAAAATCAAAGCTATAAAAGGTGCTCAGGTTTTTGTTGGTGATAAAGTAGTTGTAAATGGCCACGAATTAGAGCCACGTGTTGCAGAAGATATTATTTTTATTGCGCTCAACAAACCTGTTGGTATTGTTTCAACAACAGAAAGAAACATACGCGACAACATTATAGATTATGTAAATTATGGTGTACGGATTTTTCCGATTGGCCGTTTGGATAAAGATTCGCAAGGCTTGATTTTCCTGACCAACAATGGTGATATGGTGAACAGGATTTTGCGTGCCGGAAATAACCACGAAAAAGAATATGTTGTTACCGTCAATAAACCGCTTACAGATGCTGCGATACAAGGCATGGCGAATGGTGTTCCGATGCTTGGTGTTACTACGAAGAAATGCAAAATAGTACAGGAAGGTCCAAAGGTTTTCAGAATCATTTTGGTGCAAGGGTTGAACAGGCAAATTCGCAGAATGTGCGAACATTATAATTATGAAGTAACAAAGTTAGAAAGAGTGCGCATCATGAAAATTTCGTTGAAAGGCATTCCTGTCGGCGAATGGCGCGAAATAACGGAAAGTGAAATGAAAGAAATATACAGACTCACAGAAGATTCTTCATCAGAAGTACAAAAAAGCGCACCACATACTACTAAAAGCAAACCAGCTACACGCAAACCAACAGATACTGCAGTAAACAAGAGCACTGAACCAAGAAAAAAATCAGCTGCCAGAACGAATGCGAGAGCTTCAAAAGCTGCAATAGGAAATCGGTTTGCAAAGCCTGCTTCTAATGAACGGTTTGCAAAGCCAGGTGCAGGCAAGCGCACTGGAAAACCGAAATCAGCAAGAAGTAATGACAGAAATACCGGTGGAAAGAAGAGAACATAAAATATGATGGTCTAATCGTGCAGTATGGTCAGATACTCTTTCCATGGACCTGTTGCAGTTTTGTATTGCTTTGCCATCACTCTGGATATCTGTGCAAGGTGGTTAAGGTCGTGCACGGTCCAGGTCGCTATCAATTGTGATAAGGTGACTTCTCCAAGAGCAGGATGATTGCCTTTTTTGCTGAAATCATTTTTGGTAAGGTGGAACGATTGCAGGCTTTTGATATTTTTTTCACGCAGGCTTTTAAATTCAGCCAATAGTGCTGCCAGTGTTTTATCCTTGCTTTCTTCAAACTGAGCAAATCTATCGAAGGATTCAAAGGTTTTATCTTTATTGTCAGAAAGCATGATTTCAATTCGTGGAATCCAGTCTGTCTTTTCTCCGTGTATGAGATGTCCGATAATATCATACACCGACCAGGTATCGTCGCCTTCGTTGGTATGTGTCCAGTCGGATGAAATACCTTGTAATATAGCAAACAGTGTATCCGGAGTGCGTTGTAAAATTTCTAATGATTTGGAGAGGTTGAAGTCCATGTGTGTGGTTTGGGGCAAAGGTAGGCTTTTTTATTAATTCAAGTTTGTATACAGTCTATGCAGGTTTTCAGATTCTGCAAGTAATATTAGTATTGGATAAAAAATCAGGAAATAAAAATGCCGGATATTAAACCCGGCATTTTCTATTTTTTCATAGATACTAAAACAATCCCGATATTCATCGGGACAGGATGACTGAGGCTTCACTTCGTGCCACGATTATCGTGCCACGATTATCGTGGCACGATACTGCTACTTATCATAAAACTTCTTTCCACTCTTAGCGTAATCCACTAAGATTTGTGCAGGTTTGAAGCGTGCACCATGTTTTGCTGCCAAGTCATTTAAAATATCTACCACTTGCTGTGCACCCAACGTATCCACGTATCTGAACGGACCGCCGCGGAACGGAGGAAACCCTAAGCCAAAAATTGCACCGATATCACCATCCAATGGATTTTCGATGATGCCTTCTTCCAAACATAAAGCTGCTTCATTGACCATAGACATGCCACAACGCATATGTATTTCATTCGCATCAAATTTCTTGCGTGCATTGCCGCCGTAGAACGAATAAATATTCGGGTCAACTTGTCCAGAAACTTTCTTGCCGTTTTCGTCGTACTTGTAAAATCCTTTTTTATTTTTTCTGCCTTTATAACCTGCTTTTGAAATTTCCAGTAAGGTTTTACTCACTTTGAAATCCGGTCGTTGTTTCAGCATTTCCTGCATCAGCTCGCCACTCATAATATGTGCACCTACATCAATACCAACTTCATCAGAAAGCGTGATAGGACCAACAGGATAGCCGAATAAATTCATCTCTCTGTCGATTTGTAAGATGTCGCCGCCTTCATCCAGCATCAACTGTGCTTCATTCATCAAGGGTGCTAATATTCTGGTGGTATAAAAACCCGGACCGTCGTTTACCACAATCACTGTTTTTCCTTGTCGCACACCTACATCAAAGCAAGTGGCAATGACCCAATCCGCTGTTTTATCGGTTTTGATAATTTCCAGCAAAGGCATTTTCGGAACAGGAGAGAAGTAGTGCATACCGATTACCAATTCAGGATTTTTAGCATTCGCTGCAATTGCTTTTATCGGCAATGCAGAAGTATTGGTAGCAAAAATGGTGTTTGGTTTGGCATTCGCTTCCACATCTTTCAAGATGTTTTGTTTGAGTTTTAAATCTTCAAACACCGCTTCGATAATGATTTCCTGATTATCCAAATCGGAATAATTCAATGAACCGGAAAGCAAAGCCATCTTTTCTTCCAGTTCAATTTTGGTCATTGCTTTTTTGGAAACTTTCTTGTTGTAGTCGTTGTAAATAGTCTTGTAGGCAGAATTAATCATTTCCTGATTAATGTCTTTTAATAAGACATGCATTTCATCATCCATGGAAACTTCCGCAATGCCTGCACCCATGAAGCCTGCCCCAATCATACCTAAGCGATGCACGTGTTTCACTTTATCTTCTCCGTATGGATTTTTCTTTTTATCCGTCATCGCAAAAAAGATATTGATCAACTGACGAGAAACTGGTGATAAAATCAGTTCTTCGAATTTTTTCACTTCTGCAGCGTAGCCTTTTTCAATGCCCTGGTTCCAGCCAATTTCCACACATTCCATAATTCTGTAAGGTGCAGGATAGTTGCCATGTGCCTGTTTGTCGACCATTTTCTTGGCTTCTGTAAATACAATTTTATTGACTAAGGGTGCTTCCATTACCATGCCCAGTAATGATTTTTGTATAGCAGGAAATCCTGCTTTTACAGTATCCAGGTTTAGCTCGTTACGTTCTCTTTTAATGGGTTTTCCAACTAGCTCTAATGCCATTTTTTGAGCAGCATTTTGCAAAGAGGAAACATGCACTACTCTGTCCACTAATCCCATTTTTAACGCAGGATAAGGGAAAACGTTTTTACCAGTCAGCATCATGTCTAATGCAGCCTGCAAGCCTACTAAGCGTGGCAAACGTTGTGTGCCACCACCACCAGGCAGTAAGCCCAGTTTTACTTCCGGTAAAGCTACTTTCGTAGATTTGTCGTTAGATGCGATACGTGCATGACAAGCCAATGCAATTTCCAGACCTGCGCCTAAAGCGTTACCATGAATGGCAGCAACAATCGGCTTCTTAGATTTTTCTATTTGATTTAAGATAGCGTGGCCTTTCTGAGCAATCGGTTTCCAGTCGCCCGGTTTTTCCACTTTCTGAAAGGATTCAATATCCGCACCGGCAATAAAGTCTTTTTTCTTGCTGGTCAATACGAATGCCTTGATGGAATCATCTTTGTCCAGTTCTGAAAAAACCTCTTCAAACAGACCAATCAAATCCGGTCCGATTTTATTGATTTTCTCTTTTTTTTGATCCATCCAAATCGTGCAGACTCCGTTTGCACTTTTTTCGATGGTGATATAATCTTCACGTTTTAATGTTGCCATTGTTTATTGTTTTATGTCAATGGTCAATGGTCAATAGTCAATGGCAGATATGCTTACTAATGGACTATGGACAAAAGACTATGGACTTTTATTAATATTTTTTAATAATCATCGCATGACCATGTGCACCTGCCGCGCAAGCTGCTAATAATGCATACTTGCCGCCTTCTTTTTGCAAACGGTTGGCCGCCATGGTAATCAATCGACCACCGGTAGCACCAAACGGATGTCCGATGGCTAAGGAACCGCCCCAGGTATTCACTTTGTTTAATGGAATTTGTCCAATCGGTGCATCTAAACCTAATTGTTTCTTACACCATTCAGCAGATTTCAATGCGTTTAAATTAGCTAACACTTGTCCTGCAAATGCTTCGTGGATTTCAAACACATCGATATCAGCGATAGTCAAACCAGTTTGTTTTAAAACGGCTGCAATGGAATAAGCTGGTCCTAATAACAATTCTTCATATAAATCACCACCGGTGAAAGCATAATCTACGATTTCTGCTTTTGGTGTTAAGCCTAATTCTTTTGCTTTGTCTTCTGACGTCAATAAAACAGCAGTTGCACCATCCGTTAAGAAAGAAGCATTGGCCGCTGTAATCGTTCCCACATATTTATCGAATGCAGGTTTCAGTTTTGCCATTTTTTCTACGGTAGAATCTCCACGCACGCCATTGTCTTTCGCAATTGGAGTGAAGTTTGGCGGTAATTGAACGGGAACGATATCATACATTAAACCGGCTTCAAATGCTTTTGCGGCATTTTGGTGGGATGCTGTGGCAAAAACATCTTGTTCTTCACGTGTAACACCAAATTTTTGTGCTAAAATTTCACAATCTTGCCCCATTGTTCTGCCGGTGATAAATTCGGAAACAGATGGTCTGTCCGGTAAAAAATCTCCCGGACGCAAGGTGGTAGCAAATTTTGCGTATTCCATCGGACTGCTTAACTTCTGTGCAGCAAATAATTTCTTGCGCATTTCTTTGGTGTATCCAATCGGTGTGTCAGACGTACATTCTGTACCACCGGAAACGATAACGTCTGCTCTGCCTAACTGAATTGAATCTACTGCGTTGCACATAGCCTGATTGGCAGATATACATGCTTGTTTAACTGTATTTGCGGGTGCTTTCACAGGGATTCCTGCTGTTACAGCCGCTTCACGTGCTACATTTTCCGTGCGCACGTTAGAAATTACATTGCCATAAATAACTCTGTCGATTTCATTTACATCAATACCTGTTTTATCTAATAAACCTTTAATGGCAAATTGTCCGATTTGATAG
>JBIKPT010000182.1:0-5461 GCA_044357355.1 Chitinophagales bacterium | reverse complement strand
AGTGCAGTGCCGATGTTATCTGCTTCCAGAAAATTGATTGTCAGCAATTCACCGATGCTGCAATATGGCAAAAACTTAAGTTACCTGGTCAACTATCCGCACGGCTGCGTGGAGCAAACCGTGTCTACGGCGTTTCCGCAATTGTATTTTTCTGATCTGGCGAGAAACCTGAATGGATTTTCAGCTACCAATAAAAATGCCGTCAACAATGTGCAGGCTGCTATCGATAAATTGCAATCCATGCAGTTGTCCAACGGTGCGCTGAGTTACTGGCAAGGTGGCGGCTATGAAAGCTGGTGGGGCACCATTTATGCTGCGCACTTCTTACTGGAAGCACAGAAAGCCGGTTACTATGTCAACGAGAAAACGCTGAATAAAATGTACGGTTATATGAATTCAAGATTGAAAACCAAAGAACTTGAATTTATCTATTATGCAGATGGCAGCAAGAAAGAAGTGATAAAATCGGAAGTTCCGTACAGCTTATATGTACTGGCCTTGGCAGATGAAGCCAAAACTTCTGAATTGAATTATTATAAATCCAATCCTGAATTGCTGACCCAAAGCGGACGTTATTTAATTGCAGCTGCGTTTGCGTTGAAAAGCGATAAAAAGAAATTTTATGCGATGCTGCCGAAAGGATTTGTGAATGAAAAAACAGAACCTGCGTTCAACGGAAACTTCTATTCCGATTTCCGTGATATGGCATTGGTATTAAATACGCTGTTGGAAGTGGATCCGCAAAACACGCAGATCAATTATATGGCGAAACAGGTGGCGCAAACGTTGCTGACCAAACAATACTTAAACACACAGGAAAACGTGTTCGGATTTCTGGCGATGGGTAAGTTGGCAAAAGGAGCGAGCAAAGGAAATGTAACGGCAACCATAACCAGCAACGGAAAAACGATTGCCACGTATGACGGCAAAAAAGATGTGGTGCTGCCAAACAGCCTGATTGGCAATAAAGCCGTGAAAATTACTACTGCAGGCAGCGGCAAGTTATTTTATTTCTGGGAAATGGAAGGCATACCAACAGTGGGCACCAACAAAGAAGAAGACAATTTCTTAGAAGTGCGCAGAACCTACAAAGACCGCAACGGAAAAGTGTACAACAATATGTTCTTCCAGAATGATTTGGTAGTGGTGGAAATTGCGATACGCAGCACCAATGGTATAACCGTGCCGAATGTGGCGATTACCGATTTACTGCCGGCAGGTTTTGAAATTGAGAACGCGCGCATTACGGAAATACCGCAACTGGAATGGCTGAAGAATGCCGCGCAGCCTGATTACAAAGACGTGCGTGACGACCGCCTGAACCTGATTGTGACGGCCACACCGAAAATAAATAAATACTATTACCTGTGCAGAGCCGTTTCTTTAGGAACGTTTAATGTTGGACCAGTTGGCGCAGATGCCATGTACCGCGGCGAATACCACTCGTATAATAGCGCCAGACAGATTGTAGTGAGCAGGAAGGTGATTATATAAAGTTGAAATTAGATGAAAGAATTATCGGTTGGTGAGACACCAACCATTAGATGAAAAAATTTAAACGTATCAGCATAAAAAAAACAAAGACGGCAGCAAGTTGTATGAAACGTGCTGCTGTCTTTTTGTTGAAGGCTAGGCTGTATACTGTCGGTTTTTTAGAACGTAATTCTATACATTACATCCGGAAAGAAACCGTTCTGATAAACGGTGTTTACCTGACCGGTGCGGGTATTGTATCGTCTTTCAAACACATTTTTCTGGAAGGTAATATTTTGAAAATCTACATAGAAGCTGTTGCTTACTTTTCTCTTCTTGCTGTTTAATCGGAAACCAAATTTTGTATCGAGGCGTAAGTAATACGGATATTGTTTAGAAAAGGCTTGATTTTGCATCAGCACTTCTTTACCGGCCAATTTACTGGCCACTTCGTCTATCGGTGTGTACCATCTGCCGCCACTGGTGGTGAACTTTAAGTCTGCAGTAATTGCATGTCGTTTATCTTTACCTACTTTAAATTCTTTTCCCACCAGAAAGTTTAGCACATAGCGGTTATTGAAGGTGGTATTTCGCCAAACGTTGTCGCTTCCTTTATATTTTGAATCAAAAACACTTGCGGTAAATAAGCCATAATATCCTTTACTAAAGAATTTTTCGACAGTAAGTTCAATTCCGAAATTTCTGCCTATCCCCTTGTTGTTTAAGAAACCTCTGTCGGGAAAAACAAAGTCGGCACCTGCATTCAGCATACTGAAATCAGATGTTTGTCTGTCTACTGCGGCTCCGTTGACAAATTGAATATAGGGTTCGATTTTTATGCGCCAGTCGCTTGCAAATTTGGCATCATAGGATAAGACCAAATGGTGCGAACGGGTGAAGTCTAAATCGCGGTTGCTGTTGTCGTATTCGCCGGATGGTAATGGTGCTTTATAAAAATAGACGGGCAGCGGTTGCATTTGCGAGTGCCAGCCATATGCTAACGTAAGCGTTTGGCCGGGTAAAAAATTATAGGCAAGTGCTGCGCGTGGTTCTATGCTCCACGAATTATTGGACGTTAAATAAGCAGCATGCAAGCCGCCGTTTAACGTGAGTTTTGGGTTGATTTTGTATTGTACTTGTGCGTATGGCTGCAACAAGGCTATTACGCCGTTAAAGTTCCTGACTTCTATCCAGTCGGGTGTATTTTCGCGGGTGTTTAATTTGCTGTTGAGGTAATACATTTCAGCCGTCAAGCCTGCCCTAAGGGAAAGTTTTGCATTTATTTTCTGGTTGTAGGAAGAATTTAAGCGGATGGCTCCCGTGTAATCTCTTACTTTGGTTACGTATTTTTTGCTGACGCTGTCGGGAAAATCATACTGGTCGAAGCGGGCACTTTCTAAGGTGGTACTCAGGGTGGTTTTGATATAGGCATTTTGACCGACTATGATGCTGTGTTTTAAGCCCAGCACACCAAATCCGCTTTTAACATAACGGTCGCTGTAGGGGTCGGCGAATAAATCTTCGTCGGTTAATTTTTTCCCGATAAAATTAATGAAGGAATAGGCACCGATTCCGAACAAGCTGAATTTTCCGGCTTTTTTTGTTTTGGGTAAATCAATTTTAAAACTCAGGTCGGTAAAGTTAGGGGCTGCTGCGGTACCAATTGGAATCCCCAGTGCCGCGCCGATTCCTGCAAAAGAGTAACGCGCACTTAGGACGTAGCTGCCGTCTTTCGCTTTATTGACGGGACCTTCTCCCATAAACTCAAAACCGCTAAAGACGTTTATCTGTGCTAGAAACTCGTGTTTCTGACTGTTTCCGCTTCTGAACCCTAAGTCAAAAACACTGGAATTTGCATTACCGTATTCTGCGGCAAAAGCTCCTGTCATAAAATCGGAGTTTTTTAAGAGGTTTGTGTTCACCGCGCTGACAGGTCCGCCGGAAGTTCCAAGAGTAGAGAAGTGATTGGGGTTCGGAATGGGTACCCCTTCCAGTCGCCAGAGTACTCCGCTTGGTGAATTCCCTCTTACTACAATATCATTTCTGGAATCGTTGGATGTGGCAACGCCTGCAAAGCTGCTGACTAATCTGCCTACATCGTTTCTGCCGCCGCTGTAACGGTTTACTTCTTCCATGCTGAAAGTTCTGGCACTTACTGCGCTGTACTCATTTTGAGGGCGGTCTTTATCGGGATTGGCGGTAACCACTACTTCGTTGATTTCAGAAATATCCTCTTCCAAAGAAATTTCTAACACTACCTGTTTACCGGCTGTCACTAAAATTTCGGATACTCTTGCCGGTTTGTATCCTATATATTGAAAAGCAAAACTTTGTCTGCCCAGAGGCACATTGAGTAATTCAAACTTTCCGTTTTCATCGGTAATGGCTCCTATCAAGGGGTCGCTACCTTCTAACGTAATGTTTGCACCGATGAGCGGCATTTCACTGGCTTTGTCAATTATAGTACCACGTACTACCTGGGTGAGTTGATTCTGCCCAAAGACGAATGTGCCTGCAAAAAGGCACATTAAGAATAGAAAAGATGTTTTCATGACTTTTAATTTGTTTTATGAATACAAAAGTCACTCAAATATGCCTGCAGGCGTTATTGCAAATACGAAAAAGGTTTGAGAAAATGCGCAATCAGGCAAATACCGAAGGCGGGCTTCCCGTCCATTTTTTGAAGGCGGAAGAAAAGGAGCTGATTTCACTGAATCCGAGCAAGTAGGCTATTTCGCTGATATTGAGTGCCCGTGCTTTCAGGTGTGCTACGGCGATATCTTTACGAACCTCATCTGTTAATTCACGATAGGTTATCTTTTCATTTTTAAGTTTCAATTGCAGTGTTCGGCTGCTCATATTTAAGTGCTGCGCCACTTCATCTATAGTGGGTAAATATCCTTTTATGCGCTTACATAATTCTTCTTTTACGATTCTGCTGACCAAACCTTCGCCTAATTTTTGTTGCAAACTATCTGTTGCCATTTTATCGAACATTTGATAGAGTTCATCGTTGGCATTTAATAGAGGATAATCTGTTAAACTACCATTATATACTATTTTATTTTGTGGTGCATTAAAGAAGAATTTGGTATTTGAACCGAATATTTCGTCATACCTTTTCATGTTTTTAATCGGTTCAAATTCATAGTGAACTTCCAGCGGAAACTGTTTACCGGGAAAAAGTTTAAGTATATTGAAGGTAAACCCGAGTACGTATAATTGAAAAATAAACCTGTCGGCGTACATTAAGGGCAGGGTGCGTTCGAATATTAATTCTACATGCTGGTTTTGCTCTACCCGCAAATGGTACATGTTGGTGTGTAGCTTGGTGTAGCGCACAAAATTCTCAAAGGATTTGATAAAATTAGGGGAGTTCATAATAACATAGCCTGATATGCCAAAGGAACCCATATTGAAGCGTTCCATAATCCGAAAAGGGATTTCGTCTTCGGGAATATATTTAGTAAGGACTTTCCATATTTTGTCGTTCCATTCCGCAGGGTCTAAGTGATATTCGGCGGGCAGTTGATCTAAGTTAATGCCTGCCTCCTCGTACATTTTTTGTTTATCGAATCCGAAACTGGCAACGGTATCAAAGCTCTGTCGATACATCGCTGCTATGGTATATTTTTTAGAATTTTCAGTCATTTATTTTACAATATTAATCGCTTATGTATTATTAGTCACGTGATTTAAATGCCTGAACAGGAGTGTTAGGCTTTCATATTTCATTTGAACTTTTGCTATTTCTTTTAGTTTAATCACAAAACAAAACAGTAGTTTATCGTTCAATAACATCGGGAAAATCTTCCGGAATTTTCAGATCTGTTTCGACGAAAAAATCACCGGATGTAATTCCCTGAACTGTAAAATTAAGTTTGTATTCTTTTGCACCGTTTACTAATTCAGGTGTAATTTCTATAATTTGTTTATTGCCATTTTTCATACTGACGATTTCCGGTGTGGTGTTTTCAATAGTTAACTG
>JBIKPT010000044.1:0-18590 GCA_044357355.1 Chitinophagales bacterium | reverse complement strand
TTGGTAAGATTAATTAATACAACAAAGAAATCAACTTTATTATCAATTGGATTAGGCTGGGTTTTCCTAACGTTGCTATTTGAAATAATACTTGGAAGGCTATTAGGATTAGGCTATAGCTGGAACGGGCTATTAGCTGATTACAATCTATTAAAAAGAAGTTTGATGCCAATTGGCTTAGTACTTATGGTATGCTCACCTTTATTAGCTGCTAAATGCAGAAATCTTCTACATTAATCCTGTTTATTTGCCAGCAAATACATCACAGCCATTCTGATGGCCACACCATTTTCCACCTGATCCAGAATAATGGAATGTTCGCTGTCTGCCACATCACTGGTAATTTCCACGCCACGATTAATGGGCCCGGGATGCATAATAACAATTTCCTTATCCAGCTTTTCCAAACGCTGACGGTTGACACCAAAATACAATGCATATTCACGAAGCGACGGAAAATATTTCGTGTTTTGTCGTTCTAATTGTATGCGCAGCACATTTGCCACATCGCACCATTGCAAGGTTTCATCAATATTGTGAGAGACATGCACACCAAGCTTTTCTATATGCTTCGGTATCAATGTAGACGGACCGCATAAAGTAACTTCAGCACCTAATTTCTTCAGACAAAAAATATTCGACAACGCCACACGCGAGTGCATGATATCACCAAGTATTGCAATTTTTTTTCCATGTAAATCACCGATTTTTTCCTGCATAGAATAAGCATCCAGCAAGGCCTGCGTAGGATGCTCGTGTGTACCGTCACCGGCATTTACAATATGGGCATCTATTCTTTCAGATAAATAATGTGCCGCACCAGGGCTGGAATGCCGCATCACGATCATATCCACTTTCATCGATAAGATATTATTCACCGTATCTAACAACGTCTCTCCTTTTTTTACAGAAGACGACGAAGACGAAAAATTAATGATATCAGCAGATAATCTCTTTTGTGCAAGCTCAAAGGAGATTCTGGTTCTGGTAGAATTTTCAAAGAATAAATTAGCTATCGTAATATCTCTAAGTGTCGGAACCTTTTTTATAGGCCTATTGATAATCTCTTTAAATTGCGTGGCTGTTTGTAAAATCAACTCAATATCATCTACTGTTAAATGCTCAATTCCTATAACATGTTTTGAACTTAGCTGACTCATATGCTGGTTTACAGTTTATACATTTAACCCTAAATGCCTAACGGGACTTCTCCACCTCGCCTTTAGGGGTTGAAGTTTTTACAAATATTACTCTATTCTCTTCCTGTTCATTCGCTGCCCAGCGCACTTCCACATCTACTTTCTCAATAGTATCTACAATACTGCCGACAAAATCCGGCTGTATCGGCAACTCTCGGTTAAATCGCCTGTCTATTAATACCAATAATTCCACTTTCAATGGTCTGCCAAATGACAACAAAGCATCCATAGCCGCGCGAATAGTTCTGCCGGTAAATAAAACATCATCAATTAACAGAACATTTCTTTCTTCTATATGAAAATCTATTTCAGTAACTTTTGCATTCAGAGATTTGCCACGCCGAAAATCATCGCGGTGAAACGTGGTGTCTATTTTTCCAAATGGAATAGATTGACCGGTTAATTCAATAATTTTCCGGTGTATTTTCTCAGCCAATAACACACCTCTGGGTTGTACTCCAATGAGTACAGTATTCTGAAAATTAATGGATTCGATAACTTCTCTGCTCAACCGCTCTATTGTCAGTTGAATTTGATTGCCGTTTAGTAGTATGATATCCGACATTACTGCGAAGTTACAAAATATTTCACATACAAAAAAATATAAAAATACACAGACGAATAGCCGGACAATAATACAAGATTTACAACGGAATTAAAATGCTAACACAGACCAGGTGTGAAAAGTGCAGTTTTTCTGTCACTTAAAGTTTTTATGTCGTACTTATGTCGTTTTATATGTCAAATCTATTTTTCTATGTATTTAAAAAAATAATTACATTTACGGAAATAAATATAAAACTATGCCAATTATAAGCATTGTATTTGCAGCTATTGCAGCAGGAATTAACGTCTTGTTTTTTCTGATGGGAAGTGTTTTCTGGATGCATCCGAAAGTGCACAAGGGATTTGGAATAAAAACAGTAGCGGAAGCGGAACAGTTAAAACTGTCTTTTTTTAATCAGGGGTTTTATAATTTATTTTTAGCCATCGGTATATTTACAAGTATATATTTACTCTTCAGCGGTTATTTTATTGCAGGCAAGACTTTATTGCTTTTTTGCTGTGCCAGTATGTTTTCCGCATCTATCGTTTTGTTGTTTTCCAAACCCAATATGCTTCGCGGTGTATTTATACAAAGCCTTAGTCCTTTGCTTGCTATTCTATCCTGGTGGTTATTTTAAAACAGAATACGGAAATGTATCCCTTACCAGAATTAAAAAAAGATAGTTTTGGCCGATTCATCGCGGACAATAAAACCATTTCTTTAGATGATTATCTTACAATTGAAGACGAACCCGAAAGAAATGAAGTTACCGACCGACTTAAACAACATCCGTTAAAATTAATTTTAAGGGCAATTGGTTCTCCGGCTGTTATAATTAATAAAACGGGAAGATTGTTAATTACCTTATTTAATACATTTTATCTGCCGGCACAAAACAAACGGCTTCAACGATTAAAGGCAATAGGTTTTATTGAGCAAATTCCGTCTCAAAAGCAATTGTGGTTCGGTGCCTATGATATGCTGCGTTATTTCATTTCTCCTGGTGCTGCCAGTTATTATAAAACTAAAAATATCAACTTTACCTTTCATCAACTATTACGGTTTCTGAATGATCCATCGGGCATCTCAGATCCAATTGGAATTAGAGTACCGAGAGATACGATTATTTGTCACTTGCTGGAAGTAGTCCATGCTAATCCTGTATACGATTTACAATTATTAGATCAGTTTGATGACGGGCTGGCTGAAATGGAAAAACAAACACTGCAAATGCTGAATAAATCGCACCCAAGATACAATTCCATAATGGCTATAACAGAAGATAAAAACTATCACGCTCATTTATTGAATTATGTGAAAACATACCGAATTAATCCGGCAGCACGGCAGATGATTCGAGCTTCCGGTGCAGCCAGAGACAATGCACATTTTTTGCTGGCTGAATGCATGTTCGGCACGCTGCCTTCTGCATTTCGGTATTTTAATCGCTTACCGGATACCTTTTCCGAGTTATCGAAACATGCGCGAATGCAAAAAAACATACATCCTGAATATTGTGATGAATGGATAGTACGACAATTCTCAGATAATGGCAGGAATTTACTTTATTAATTGTAAATGAACAATTTGTACTATTATTGCTTTTAACTGTAGTATAAATACATTTTCCATATGAAACTTTTAAAAATTGCATTAGCTGTCGTGCTTTCAATATTTATTATTTCTCAAATTTACATCACCATGTCTATCTTCAAAACGGAACAACAGAAATATACAGTTATAGAAACCACAAAGGATTTTGAAATCCGGTTCTATCCTTCTGCAACGTTAGCTACTATTCCAATGGATGTTAAAACTTACAAAGAATTATCAAATTCCGGATTCAAAACGCTGGCAGGTTATATATTTGGCGGCAATACTGCCAATAAAAGCATTTCGATGACTGCACCGGTACATATGAATATTAAGGATACCGGTTCCAGTATGAGTTTTGTGATGCCGGAAGGATATAATAAAGACAATTTGCCAAGACCTAATAACTCAAAAATAGTGCTTACAAAATCAGCAGATGAATATGTAGCAGCATTAAAATTCGGCGGCTATTCTTCCGATGATAAAATAAAAGAAAACACAGAAAAACTTAATTCATTTTTATTGAAAAAAGGAATATCACATCATGGTAATTTCCGTTATTTAGGATACAATCCACCCTTTCAGCTTTTTGGCAGAAGAAATGAAATTATTGTAACAATTGACTGGTATAAAAAATAAATTATTTACAGTTTTGCAGGACATCCATAAGATTTATTCGTACCGAATTCCTGATTATAAATTATTAATTTATCTATGTGCTTTGCGGCTTTTGCCAAACACACAATAATACCTTTACTTGTTTTTGACTGACCTGGTTTATAAATATCACTGATCATGGCTGTTGTTTCCTTAAAAGCAGGTGTAAGTTTTTCGGGCTGTGCAGGTTCCATCATATTATAAATAGAGCCAAACGACAATGGATACTGCGATACAAAACCTTTGGATCCGGTTTCTGTTCCGTAAAATTTTAACGAAACAAATAAAGCATCACTCGCAGCCATGCCTAATTTAATCTCAGACGATGTTGTATTGGTTGCTTTTATTTCTACTTCTGCCAAATCATATGCAAATCGCTGGGAAATATCATCCGGAATAACAACAGCCACACCTCTTGGTATCGAAAATCTGGTCAGCTTTAAAATGGTCACCTTCATACCATTGTTCAATAAAATTTCATTAGGTGTATCCTGAAAGGTGTAATCCTTAGTATCAACGGCAAAGTTGGCATGCATGACCGAATCAGCTTTTTTCTTTTCAGCTTTTATGTCTTTTGGTGGTGCAGGCGGTGGCGTATTTTTCTTACTATCACCCGCTTTTACTACTATTATTCCTAAAATAAATACAGATAAAATACAGACTGGAAGCAATAATTTTTTCATTTGAATTTTATTATTTATTGTTAATCTTTATCAAATACGATAGGCAAGTTACAAAATTACAGCAAATTGTATTGTCTATTTTAATCTGAAATATCAAAATCTATGCCTTAAATTCAAGAATATATTTATGCAGTTCTAATCAGCATATTTTTCTCCGATTGAAAATAAAACATTATATTTCAAAAGTAACTAATGTTACCAACCGGCTTGTTCATATTGCTTAAGTTTGCAACTAATAATAAACACAACATGGAAATAGCAGGACTTTTATTAGCAGCATTAGTAGGAATTTCACTTGGACTGATAGGCAGTGGCGGCTCTATACTTACGGTTCCTATTTTAGTCTATGTAATGGGTGTGAATCCTGTTTTAGCAACTGCATATTCTTTATTTATAGTTGGAACAACTGCCCTAATTGGAGGTATTCAAAGTGCCATTCAAAAGAAAGTAGATTTCAAAACAGTACTTATATTTGGTATCCCGTCAATCATTGCAGTATATAGTACCCGACTATGGATACTTCCGCTAATACCAGATGAATTATTTTCAATAGGATCTTTTGCTGTTACCAAATCAATCGCTTTAATGTTGTTATTTGCCGTTGTAATGATTCTGGCATCTATAAGTATGATTCGTCCGTCAAAGAAATCAACAGACGAAGATGAGCAGGCTCCAATGAAATACAACTATCCAATGATTTTATTAGAAGGTGCGGTGGTCGGTATCCTAACCGGCCTGGTTGGTGCTGGCGGCGGATTCTTAATTATACCGGCCTTAGTTTTAATGGCCCGTATGCCTATGAAACTCGCAGTAGGTACTTCCCTCTTTATTATTGCTGCAAAATCTTTAATCGGATTCACAGGCGATTTACAGGGAAGCCAGGTAATTGATTGGGTTTTACTAATGAAATTTACCGCATCTGCAGTCATCGGAATTTTTGCGGGTATTTATCTTTCTAAGAAAATTGCAGGTGAAAAACTTAAAACTGCATTTGGCTGGTTTGTATTAATTATGGCTGTCTATATTATCGTCAAAGAAACCATTCTTAAAAACTAATACAATCAAATCAAACAATGATATTGGTCATTGTTTTAAAAGTAACTTTTGTTACCATCTAACAGAAAATAACTTAACATCTTTGCATTAACAAAATTATTCAACAATAAAATACAAAAATATGAAAGTAGAACAAATTTACACGGGATGTTTAGCACAAGGTGCCTACTACATCACTTCCAATGGCGAAGCAGCCATTATTGATCCTTTACGTGAAGTAAAACCTTACCTGGATCGTGCAACAAAAGATGGTGTTAAAATTAAATACATTTTCGAAACACATTTCCATGCAGACTTCGTTTCAGGTCACGTAGACTTAAGCAACAAAACAGGTGCAGCGATTATTTACGGTCCAAATGCCACCTGCGAATTTAATTGCATATCAGCAAAAGACGGCGAAGAATTTAAATTGGGTAATGTAACCATTAAAGTATTACACACACCTGGTCATACAATGGAAAGTACAACCTTTTTGTTGAAAGATGAAAATGGAAAAGATTATGCAATTTTTTCCGGAGATACTTTATTCTTGGGTGATGTTGGTCGTCCTGATTTAGCGCAGAAAGCGGCAAATATGACAAAAGAAGATTTAGCTGGTTTGTTGTATGACAGTTTAAATAACAAAATCATGCCATTGGCAGATGATGTAATTGTTTATCCGGCTCATGGCGCAGGCAGTGCATGCGGAAAAAATATGATGAAAGAAACGGTGGATACACTTGGAAATCAAAAAAGAATGAACTATGCGTTAAACCAGCCAAACAAAGAGGAATTTGTTAAAGCAGTTACCGATGGATTACTTCCGCCGCCGGCTTATTTCCCGATGAATGTTGCAATGAATAAAAAAGGGTATGATTCTTTTGAATCAGTATTAAATAACGGCATGAAACAATTAACGGCAGAAGAAGTGGAAATGATTGCAGAATCAATGGATGCTTTAATCTTAGACTCCAGAGATCATAATGTATTTTACAAAGGATTCATTCCTCAGTCTATAAATATAAGCCTGAACGGAGATTTTGCTCCATGGGTAGGTGCTTTAATTGCAGATGTAAAACAACCTTTAATATTAGTAACGGATCCGGGTGCTGAAGAAGAAACGGTAACTCGCTTAAGCAGAGTAGGCTTTGACAATTTATTGGGCCATTTAAAAAGTGGATTTCAGACCTGGTTAGATTCCGGAAAACAAGTGGATGTTATTGACAGGATAACACCGCAACAATTTGCAGGCGACTTCAAATTAGGTGAAACTAAAGTTATTGATGTTCGTAAAGAAAGTGAATATGCTGCAGAACACATTGAAGAAGCATACAACCGTCCATTAGCATACATCAACGACTGGATAAAAGAAGTCAATCCATCTGAGCATTTCTTCATGCATTGTGGCGGCGGCTACAGAAGTATGTCTGCTGCTTCCATCCTTCAGGCAAGAGGTTATCGCAATTTTACGGAAGTTGGCGGTGGATTTGGAGAAATTTCAAAAACAAATGTTCCAAAAACAAACTTCGTTTGTCAGAGTAAAATGATGAATGCATAAAAGTTAACTCATAATTGTACAGGGCAATTAAAACTAATTGCCTTGTACATGTTTTTTAAAAAAATAAAAATCTAAATATAACTGACATGATGAATTTATTTAAATCTATGTTTGCAAAAAAAGAAACCATTAATCTTGGGACAATTATTCAGGATGGTGCATTTTTAGTGGATGTTCGCACGCCCGGTGAATTCTCCGGTAGTGCTATCAAAGGTTCAGTAAATATTCCATTAGACAAAATTGCCTCGCATATTTCAAAATTCAAAGACAAAAAGAACATTATTGTTTTTTGCAGAAGCGGAAACAGAAGCAGTCAGGCTAAATCTATCCTGCAAAGAAATGGCATCACCAATGTAATTAATGGCGGTTCTGTTGGAAATGTAAAACAATACGTAAAATAAAAGCATGAAACTACTGATTTATATAGCATCTGTTTTTATATTGTTCTCATGTAACACAACAGGTGCTGCACAAAAAGAAGAAATCATCGTCGATGTGCGTACGACAGAAGAATGGAATCTGGATGGTCATGCGGATTGCAGTGTAAATTATCCGATTGATCAGTTTGAATCAAAAATTGAAGAATTAAAAAACTATAAAAAAGTCATCTTAGTTTGCAGAAGTGGCAACAGAGCGGAACAGGCAAAAGAAATGCTTGAAAGCGCAGGATATACACACGCTGAAAATAAAGGTCCATGGCAAAACATTACTTGTACTAAATAAAAAACTATCTATGAATTTAATTGAACTCATTAAACAACCCTGGCCCTGGTATGTCGCCGGCCCGCTGGTAGGACTTACCGTTCCTGTATTATTGCTGATTGGTAACAAAACATTTGGTATCAGTTCATCTTTACGACATGTTTGTGCGGCTTGTCTCCCGGCCAATATTCCATTCTTTAAGTATGACTGGAAAAAGGAAATCTGGAATTTATTTTTTGTTTCCGGTATATTATTAGGCGGAATGATTGCGGCATTTTTGCTGGCAAATCCAAACCCTGTTGTCGTTAATCCAACGCTGGCAGCAGAACTTAAAGGATATGGCATTACAGATTATTCAGGATTGGTTCCTGTCCAGATTTTCAACTGGGCAAACTTACTGACACTGAAAGGATTTATAATGGTCGTTGTCGGTGGTTTTGTTGTCGGCTTCGGAACACGATACGCAGGTGGCTGCACCAGCGGACACGCAATCATGGGTATTTCCACCTTGCAATGGCCATCAGTAATTGCAACTTGTTGTTTTATGATTGGCGGCATCATCATGGCAAATTTCATTTTACCTTACATTCTATCCTTTTAAATAAAAATTTATGCAAAATACAGAACCTAAATTAGTAGAAACAAATACGGATTTTGAAGTCCGTTCACTGGACACCATTTGTGTGAATGAAAGTCATCTAACTCATAAATGGTACTATAATTTCAAATATACTGCTGTTGGCATTGCCTTCGGAATCGTATTTGTAAAAGCAGAAATCATCAGCTGGTTTCGCATACAGGAAATGTTCCGTTTTCAATCATTCCACATGTATGGTGTAATTGGAAGTGCTGTTTTAGTTGGAATGATTTCCGTATTTTTAATAAAAAAATTCAATATCAAAACTATACATGGAGAGACCATTGAATTTCATCCGAAAACATTTAACAAGGGACAGGTTTATGGCGGTTTGTTATTTGGTTTTGGATGGGCTATTACAGGTGCATGTCCGGGACCGTTATTTGCACAAATAGGATCTGGTGGAACTGTGATTGCCATTTCACTTCTAAGTGCAATTGCCGGAACCTGGGTATATGGTTTAGTCAGAGAGAAATTACCTCATTAAAAATTCAGCAAAGATGAAGCAAAACGATTCTTATAATAAAACTACGGAAAAAGAACTTTTAGGGATTATGAATCGTCTGTTATACATTATCCTGTTCATGCTGGTTGCAATTATTGTGTTGCCATTAATCGTGTTTTACAGAGATGACATTGAACAGTTCTTCTTAAAGAAAAAAACTGCAGATATCAATACTGTTGTTGCCACTACAGTGCAGCCAGATGCAAAGCCAAAAGAGAATTTCTGGATTGCACCTGATATTAATGAAATATCCGATAATACACTCAAAGAACAAGTATTGTATGGCAAAGAACTTATCATGCATACCTCTAAGTATCTGGGACCAAAAGGTAGTGTAATGAGCATCAGTAATGGCATGAACTGTCAGAATTGTCATCTCGATGCAGGCACCAAAACATTTGGAAATAATTATGGTTCCGTTGCTTCCACCTATCCAAAATTCAGAGCCAGAAGCGGCAGTGAAGAAAACATTTACAAACGTGTAAATGATTGTTTTGAACGCAGTTTGAATGGAAAAGGATTAGATACATTGGGAAAAGAAATGCAGGCAATTAAAGCATACATTTCTTACCTTGGAAGCAATGTTAAAAAAGGAGAAAAAGCGGTTGGTTCCGGCTTCAAAGATCTGGCTTATCTCGACAGAGCTGCTGATGCAAAAAATGGGAAAGAAGTGTATGTTGCAAAATGCCAGAGTTGCCATCAGGCAAATGGCGAAGGAACGTTAAATCCTGAAGGTACGGAATATGCATTTCCGCCACTTTGGGGCAAAAACAGCTACAACGACGGCGCAGGTCTTTACCGAATCAGCAATTTTGCTAAATATGTAAAATACAATATGCCATTAGGTGTTACACATGATAACACACAACTAACAAATGAAGAAGCCTGGGATTTGGCAGCATTCGTAAATTCTCAACCAAGACCACATAAAAATACACCAAAAGACTGGCCAGATATTTCTAAAAAACCGGTTGATCATCCTTTTGGTCCTTATGCTGATAAGTTTGAACAGACTCAACATAAGTTTGGTCCTTTTCAGCCTATCGCTGATTTTCAAAAGAAAAACAGTAAGAAATAATACAACTTTTTTTAAACAAAGCAGCCATGGAAAATAACAGAAGAGACTTTCTAAAAAAACTGGGAACCTTGAGTGCAGGACTTGGCTTGATGGCTGCAGCGCCTTTAGATGCTGTATCCAAAAGTGCTAAGCATGCTAAAAAAAAGAAAAGCACTCAACAGAATGACAAACCTTTTACCGTCTCTATCCTTCAAACTACGGATGTGCATTGCCAGGTGCATCCTCATGATGAGCTGTTCTGGGAAAATGAAAAATCGGTCTTTAGAAAAACAGGCGGTTATGCACATCTGGCCACCTATTTGGAAAAAACCCGAAAAAAATACGAACATAGTTTTTTAATAGATACCGGCGATATGTTTCAGGGCAGCGAACTGTCTGTAAAAACAATGGGTAAAGCCATGACGCCAATTTTAAATGCATTAGGCTATGACCTTTATTTACCCGGAAACTGGGAAGTTATTTACTATAAAAAAGCGATGCAAACGCTGTTAGGTTCTTTAACGGCACCTAAAGTTTGCGCAAATATGTATCACGATTTAGGTGAAGGTAAAAAAGGAGAATTAATTTTTCCGGCATATCATATCTGGCAGGTAAACGGTGTAAAAATTGGCTTTATCGGATATACAGATCCATTGGTTCCTATCAGACAATCGCCGAACTACAGCAAAGGAATTATCTATACCAAACCTGAAGAAAACCTGGCGCATTATGTTGATGTATTGCGCAATCAGGAACAATGCGCTTTTGTTATGATCGTTGCTCACTTAGGTTTGTCTCAACAAATACACTTAGCCAATCTGCCGGAATGCGAAGGTGTTGATTATATCTTAGGCGGTGATACGCATGAACGGGTACGCGAACCTATCGTATGTAAGTATGCTAAAGTGGTGGAACCGGGTGCATTTGGTTCTTTTGTCGGAAGACTTGATTTAACCATCCAAAATGGAAAAGTTATTAAAGATGAATATACATTAGATGAAATAACAACATCAACATACAAAGCATCCAACTCAATTACTCAATTAATTGAAGAAAATGAATCGCAGTTTAAAGATGATATTTATAAAATAGCAGGTTACAGCACCATTCCGTTATACAGATATTTTGTGGTGGAAAACACAATTGATACGCTAATTCTGGATGCGCTTAAATGGAAAATGACTGGTGTAGATATTGTATTATCTAACGGATTCCGTTTTTGTCCGCCACGCTCTACTCCAGACCATACAGGAAATATTCCAATCACTAATGGTTTTGTCTATGACATGCTTCCGGTAGACAGTACCGTAAGAACCGGAACCGTTACCGGCAAACAAATACAGGAATGGCTGGAGAAAGAATTGAATAATGTTTTTGCAGAAAATGCTTCCGAACGCTTTGGTGGATGGGTCATAAAATTTAAAGGTATGCAAATTACGTTTAAAGCATTTGCACCAAAAGGCAAACGCGTGGAATCTGTTGTAATTGGAAAAAACCCGTTGGACCTTGAAAAAAATTACCGCATTTGTGCCTGTGAACGAGACGGCGACCCAATGGATATGTTATGCAGAATGAAAGGTGTGGCAGACGCAAAAAACACACCTTATACCTTACATTCAGTGATGAAAGAATACCTGAAAGAAAATTCACCGGTAACACCGTCTTTACCATTATCAGCAAAAATTTTAGATGCACCGCAAACACTCTTATCACAAGTGCACGGTGTTAAGTATCAATTTCGTTAATATTAAAAAGTAAAAATTATGTATAAAATAGTATCCGCAGTATTAATGGCATTTATGCTGCTATCCGTATCTGCCAAAGAAGGAAAAAAAAAATCAAAAAACAGCGTACACAAAATAATATTTCAGCTGACAACCAATGATACCATGGCGCATAAAGCGCTGATGAAGCAGCTCAGTAATATTACGACAGTAGCACCGACCTCTCAAATAGAAATTGTTTGCCACGGTCCCGGACTGGAAATGCTGATTACCGAAAAGTCAATCGTTCATCAGAAAATAAAACAGCTGAGTGCAATAGGCGTTTCCTTTATTGCTTGCGAATTTTCGATGAAAGAACGCAATGTTCCTCAGGATAAAATCATTCCGGAAGCAGGCTATGTAAAAGCTGGTATTATTGAAATTGTAAGTAAACAGGAACAAGGCTGGAGTTATATTAAATCCGGTTTCTAATTACTTTTTTGTAAAAAATTCATCACACCTAATTTTCAACTATCATGAAAAAACAGTTTTTCATACTGTTACTGGCATTGCTATTTTCAAAAATCAGCATTGCACAGCATCAGGAATTAAATGAGAAACCAAGCATGTGGAAAGGCATGAAGAACAGAGCAAAAGACTCTACCACTTTTTTGCACGCCATTAAAACAGGCAAGGTCGATGTTCATTTACGCTATTTCTTTATGGCAACAGATAATCAAAAAGGATTAACCGATTATTTTGCCAATGCCATTGGCGGAGCTTTGCGGTATGAAACCGCACCATTTCATGGCTTTCAGGTGGCTGCCAGTGGTTCATTTATATTTAATATCGGTTCTTCTGACCTCAGTAAACCGGACTCCATCACCGGACAAATGAACAGATACGAAATTGGATTATTCGATATTGAAAATCCAAAGAATAAAAAAGACATTACCGATCTAGAAGAATTCTATATCAAATACAACATCAAAGAATCACATATTATATTCGGAAGACAATTTATAAATACACCATTTATCAATCTTCAGGATGGCAGAATGAGACCAACAGCTGTAGTCGGACTTTGGTCTGAAATTAATGCCATAAAAAAACTCCATTTAGAAGGCGGTATTCTGTATAATATTTCACCAAGAAGCACGATAAAATGGTTTTCACCAGGTGAATCCATCGGCGTGTATGCCACCGGTGTAAATATTGACGGTACAAAAGCACTTTATGCAGACTCTTTAGAAAGTAAAATAATTTTCATAGCCGGTGCAGAATGGAAACCTAATAAATACTTTAAACTACAGGCCTGGGAACTTTTTACGCATAATATTTTCAATACCGTAATGATACAAACTGACATACAATATCCGTTTAAAAAAGGGTCTACGCTTTTTGCATCAGGACAAATTATTCGACAGGATGCTGTTAAAAATGGTGGAAATGAAGATGCCTCTAAAACGTATTTTGAAAAAAACGGAAAAGCCATGACATTTGGTGCACGACTGGGCTGGAAAAACAAAGAAATAGAAGTCAGTATGAATTACAACAGAATTACAGACCATGGTCGATACTTAATGCCTCGTGAATGGGGACGCGAACCCTTCTTTACCTTTCTGCCAAGAGAACGCAACGAAGGTTTCGGTGATGCACATGCCGTGATGGGAAAAATTAATTATTCTGTTACTAAAATAAAACTTAAACTATCCTTAGCAGCAGGCTTTTACAAACTTCCGGATGTTAAAAATTTTCGATTAAACAAATATGGTTTGCCAAGTTATACGCAGATAAACGCCGATTTTCGTTATACATTTCCAAAAAAATTCAGTGGTTTGGAAGCACAGCTTTTAATTGCCGGAAAAATTAACAGTGGAAAAACGTATAATAATGCTAAATTCGTCATTAATAAAACCAATATGGTTTTGTACAATTTTGTACTGAATTATCATTTTTAAATAGCATGACGAGTAAAGTGGATTTCTCTTCCGTTTTTGAACCGGAATTGGTAAAAGAAATATTTCAGTTTGGCGATGTTAAGCACTTCAAAGAAGGTGATGTAATTATGGACTACGGTAAGTATGTCCGCATGATGCCAATTATTACTAAAGGCACGGTGAAGGTTTTCAGAATGGAAGATACCGGCAAGGAATTACTGTTGTATTATCTAACGAATAATGAAAGCTGTTCTATGGCTTACAGCTGTTGCCTGGAAGCTAAAAAAAGTGAAGTAAGAGCCATTGCAGAAGATGATGTGGAACTCATTGCCATATCGCACCTCAAATTGGATGAATGGTTATGTAAATATCCAAGCTGGAAAAATTACATCATGCACAGTTTTAACGAACGGTTTATAGAATTACTTAAAACAATAGATGCCATTGCATTTGAAAAACTGGATGAACGTTTAATCAATTATCTGAAAAAAAAATCAGAAGTTTTTGGCAAATCTGCCTTACAGCTTTCCCATAATCAGATTGCAGAAGAAATGGGCACCAGCAGAGTAGTTATTTCCCGGTTGCTGAAACGACTCGAAAACGATCAGAAAATATTGTTATACAGAAATGAAATTAAATTACTGAAAGCACTCTGATTTTTCGAACATTCATGCTGAATACATTTCTCATTTATAGACTAAAAAATATGCTGCGTTATCGTCTTCTGATACTTTTATTATCAATTTTTAGTGGCTTACATCTATCACTTGCACAACAAGACGTTCTGACAAATACGATTCAAACAATTGCACAAGACGCAAAAGGAAAAGTAAGTGTGGCGGCTTTTTGTATTGAAGACAGTACTTCTATCTCTTACTATGGCGATGAATTGTGTGTGATGCAAAGTTCCTTTAAATTTCCTATTGCTATAGCTGTTCTCGATAGAATTGACAAAGGTGAATTTTCTCTGCAGCATAAAATCCACATCACACCTAAGGAAATGACAAAAGACACCTGGAGTCCGTTGCGCGATTCTCTTCCGGAAGGAAACGTAAATATTACATTCGAAAATCTTTTAAAATTTATGGTATCGCACAGCGATAATGTTGCGTGTGATGTATTACTGCATCATCTAGGGAAACCGAAAGTAGTAGAGAAATTTATCCAAAAAAACGGCATAGAAGATTTCTACATGAAATACAATGAAAAAAACATGCAGCAAAAATGGCAACGTCAATATAAAAATGTTTGTTCGCCAAATGCAATGATTCAACTGCTGACAAAAGTATACCGGCATCAAATTCTGTCGCCGGAAAGTTCCTCATTTTTGTATCAGATAATGACTGAAACATCCACTGGTAAAAACAGAATTGTAAAACTGCTTCCTGAACAAACTATTGTTGCACACAAAACAGGAAGTTCCTGCACCAAAGAAGGGCTCACTGCCGGTGTTATTGATGTTGGCATCATCACTTTACCAAACGGAAAACATGTAGCATTAGCCGTTTTTGTAAATGATGCTTATGCTGAATATGATGTATTGGAAAATATCATTGCCCGAATTGCAAAAGAAGTGTACGAACATTTTAATAAATAAATGGAAGCACAACTGAATTGGAATAAACAGCTTCATCATCACTACTATTCATTTCTTTTCATTAACTTTAAGAATGAATGATTCTGCTTCTATGATTAAAAAACTTGTACTTATCTTTTTAGTGGTTGCCGGTTTATACTTAGCAGAGGAATTTCTGATTCCATTATGTTTAGGTGGCTTACTCGCAGCTCTTTTTCTTCCATTTTGCAAATGGATGGAAACAAAAAAAATACCAAAGATACTTGCAGTTTTTATCTGCCTTTTGGTCCTTTTATCTGCCATTACAGGCTTACTCATGTTATTGAGCTGGCAAGTTTCCAAACTCACAGGTGATTTGACCTTCCTGAAACAAAAGGCCATTGATTCATTCGATAAAATACAGTTATACATTTTTCATCATTTTGGAATTTCAGCTTCAGCACAATCGCAGTTAATTAAAGACCAGCAAACTACTTTTACCGGTTTTGTAGAATCTTTGTTTGGCTCTATGAAAAACATATTCAGCGGTTTCATTTTAACGGTAGTTTATTTCTTTTTACTTTTGTATTACAGAAGCCATATCAAAAACTTTTTGTTGAAATTAGCACCGGCTTCAAAACGCGAAGAAACGGAACATGTAATTTATAGTGCAGCAAAAGTATCTACTCAATATTTACAGGGACTCAGCAAGATGATTGTTTGCTTATGGATTATGTACAGTATCGGATTTTCAATTGTCGGAGTTGATAATCCCATTTTCTTCGCTGTTCTATGTGGTTTACTCGAAATCGTTCCTTTCATCGGAAACCTTACCGGAACGAGCATCACTGTTTTAGTGGCGGCTGCACATGGTGCAAGTTTAGCAATGATGGGTGGCATTATCATAACCTATGGTGTTGTGCAATTTATTCAAGGCTGGGTGTTGGAGCCGCTTATTCTCGGACCACATGTAAAAATAAATCCGCTGTTTACCATACTTGCACTTGTTATAGGTGAAATAATCTGGGGAATTCCGGGCATTGTACTCGCTATTCCGTTAACGGCCATTTTGAAAATTATTTGCGATCACATAGAAAGCATGAAACCTTATGGATTTCTGATAGGTGAGATTGAAACCATTCATACACCACCAAAATTTATAAGTAAAATAAAAAGCTGGTTTTGAATATAGTAATATGGAATTTAATATTACACAGCTACTTTTTTAGTTTTGCCAATTAAAAAATGCATAATAATCCAAGCGCTTAAATAGGCTGATGCACAAACGGCAAACATAATATAATATGCTGTTTCTATTTGACCTATAGCACGGTAATGTACAAACATATTTTTCTGCACAAACAAGGACAAGAAAATGCCGCCGACAGAACCAAACATGCCACCGATACCTATAACCGATGCAGTTGATTTTTTGGGAAAAATATCACTTACCGTAGTAAAAATATTGGCACTCCAGGCCTGATGAGCGGCGGCAGCCAATCCTATAACCCCTACGGCCAGCCACATATTTACTGAACCCAACACCAAAGCAGATAAAATTGGCAGCACACAAATGGCGTAAATAAACATAGCAAATTTTCTTGCTTTACGTACTTCCCATCCTTTGTCTTGAATCAAGAATAATGGCAGCCATCCGCCGCCGATACTTCCGGCTATGGATAAAATATAGACCAAGGCTACAGGCCAGCTGGCTGCTGTTATTTTTAAATGATACGTACTTTCAAAAAAATCAGGCAGCCAGAAAAGATAAAACCACCAAATTGGATCGGTTAGGAATTTACCAATGGCAAATGCCCAGGTTTGTCTGAATTTCAGCAACTTAAACCAGCTTAATTCCTGTTGTTCTTCATCAGCTAAACTTCCTTTCTGCTCTTCCCAATCACTTTCAATATGTAAAATTTCCAATGGAGAAACAGTCTTATGCTTTCGAGGAATTTCAAATAAAATAAACCAAAAAATCAGCCAGATAAAACCAAATGAACCTGTTATAATAAATGCCCATTGCCAGCCTAAATGTGTAATAATAAAAGGGACTGTTAATGGAGTAACTATGGCCCCAATATTGGCTCCAGAATTAAATATACCGGTGGCTAAAGCTCTTTCTTTTTTAGGAAACCATTCGGCTACGGTTTTAATGGCTGCCGGAAAGTTGCCTGCTTCTGCCAAACCTAATGCGCCTCTCACAATCTGGAATCCTGTAACCGTATTCACCAAAGCAGTAGATACACCTGCCAGACTCCATAAAAACACGGATAAGCCATATCCGATTTTAGTACCGAGTTTATCAATCAAACCACCGGCCATTAATAACCCAATGGCATAAAACACTTTAAAGGTAATCTCTATATTTGCATAATCACCATCCGTCCAGTGCAGTTGCTCTGTAAAAGTGGATTTTAAAAAACTGATAACACTTCTATCTATATAATTAATAGTAGTGGCAAAAAATATCAGAGAACATACGGTCCATCTGTATCTGCTCATCTTTTGTGTTGTCATTTTAAGGATTTAATTGATTTAATGATTGCCATCACCTCTTTAGTGGATGCAGTTATCTGTGCATAATCTTTTGACTCAAGCAATTGTTTTGTAATCAGTTTACTACCCATTCCTACAGCCGAAACACCGGCTTTGAACCAGGCTTCGATATTACTTTTTTCCATCTCAACACCACCAGTCGGCATAAACATCAATGCAGGAAATAGTTCTTTTATGGCGGACATAAAACCAGGACCCAATATATTTCCTGGAAATAATTTTATCATTTTAGCACCTGAAGATTCTGCCTGAATAATTTCAGATGGTGTCATACAGCCGGGAATCCAGAGCATATCATACTGATCTGCTAAAGTTGATACAGAAGGTATCAGTCCCGGTGAAATTATAAAATCTGCGCCTGCATCTATAAATGTTTGTGCCATAGCTTCATTTTTAATGGTTCCAATACCTAAGTGTAAATCCTTTAATTCAGTATCACATATTTTGCGCATTTCTTTAAAATTAGACAGCGCAGCTTCACCGCGATTGGTATATTCAACAGCACGTATACCTGCATTATACAGGGCTCTTAATACTTCCAAACTAACAACGGTATCATTAATAAAGTACAAAGGCAATATTCCCTGACGAGTTATTAATTCCAGAATAGCAGCTTTTTTTTCCATGTAATCTCGTTTACAAAATTATTTTAATTGAACG
>JBIKPT010000181.1:0-5490 GCA_044357355.1 Chitinophagales bacterium | reverse complement strand
AATTCAGTCTGTAATTAATACCGAATGAAAGTAAACGATGAAACCTGAAGCTTAAGGAATTATCTGTAGAAATTCTGTAATCTTTTATAGCATCTATTCTTGGTTGATAATAGGTAGTGCTAACAATTTCAACTGTTTTAATGGGTCGAAAGCTGAAACTCAGATAACCGCTAAATCTCCCTTGTATCAACTTCTGAGTTTTGTCTGTATTTACTTCATATTCCAGCATATAAAGTGTGCCGATATATGTTTTGAATTTTTCCACTTGCACCACTTTAAACCTTGGCCCTGTTCCCAATAAATAACGCATGCGAATTCCGTTTAATTTATTGTATTGTATTTGTGTAAAAGCTTCCCATCGCAGCCAGTTTCTGATTTTATAATTATATCGGAAATGAAAAAAGCCTGAATTAACAAATTCCTGATTTTCTGATTTCAATAAATCCACATTTCCAAGAATCAAATACAAGCTTTTGGCAGATTTATATTGAACGTGTGCCGTATTACTAAACGCAAAATATTTTACTTTTTGCTTACCGAAAGTAAATCCCAAATTATAATTTCCTCGCCAGCCTGTGGTATCTGTGGTATATCGTTCACCTTCTATATTGACTATTTGAGCATTTGCTTTCCAGATAAAAACTAAAAAAACAAAAAGTAAAAATTGGTTTTTCATAGTTCTCAAAAATAAACTTTTTGACAATTAACATAAATAAAATGCAGCTATTTAGAACCATTCCAAACAAGAGTTGTTTAATATGGGCAAATCTTCTAAATTTGTACCAAATATTAGGTAGCGTAAACCAATAAATGACATGCCAGAAATACAAGATGAAATATTAGAAGAGGTTGTTAATTCCGAATATAAATATGGATTTGTTACTGATATTGAAGCAGATAACGCTCCGATTGGCTTAACAGAACAGACCGTACGCTTTATTTCTGCGAAGAAAGAAGAGCCGGAATGGATGCTGGAATGGCGATTAAAAGCTTTCCGTGATTGGCAAAAAATGACCGAACCACAATGGGCAAATGTTCATTTTCCAAAAGTTGACTTCCAGAATATCATTTATTATTCGGCTCCAAAACCTAAGAAAGAACTCTCTTCTTTAGATGAAGTGGACCCTGAATTACTGAAGACATTTGAAAAACTGGGTATTTCCTTAGATGAGCAAAAACGCTTATCTAATGTTGCAATTGATGTGGTTTTTGACTCTGTTTCCGTAAAAACTACTTTTCAGGAAACACTTAAAGAAAAAGGCATTATTTTCTGTTCCATGAGTGATGCAATTAAAGAACATCCGGAACTCGTAAAAAAATATATCGGTTCTGTAGTGCCTAAAAATGACAATTTTTATGCCGCATTAAACTGCGCTGTTTTTAGTGATGGCTCTTTCTGTTATATACCGAAAGGTGTTCGGTGTCCGATGGAGTTAAGTACGTATTTCCGTATAAACACGGCTGGTTCGGGTCAGTTTGAACGTACGTTGTTGATTGCTGATGAAGGCTCCTATGTATCTTATCTGGAAGGGTGCACAGCGCCACAACGAGATGAAAATCAATTACATGCAGCAGTCGTTGAATTAATTGCTTTAGATAATGCAGAAATCAAATATTCTACGGTACAAAACTGGTATCCTGGCAATGAAGAAGGCAAAGGCGGTATTTATAATTTCGTAACAAAACGCGGTATCTGCAAAGGCAACAACTCTAAAATTTCGTGGACACAGGTGGAAACAGGTTCCGCGATTACCTGGAAATATCCAAGCTGTATTTTAGTCGGTGATAATTCGATTGGTGAATTTTATTCGGTGGCAGTTACAAATAACTACCAACAAGCAGATACCGGCACGAAAATGATTCACATTGGCAAAAACACTAAAAGCCGAATTGTATCGAAAGGTATTTCTGCAGGAAAATCGCAAAACTCATATCGTGGTTTGGTTAAAGTGCATAGAAAAGCAGAAAACGCACGTAATTTTTCGCAATGCGATTCGTTGCTGATGGGTGACCAATGCGGTGCGCATACGTTTCCTTATTTGGAAGTGAGTAACAACAGTTCTAAAGTGGAACACGAAGCCACTACTTCCAAAATTGGTGAAGATATGTTGTTCTATTTCCAGCAACGCGGCATCGACGAAGAGAAAGCGGTGGCGATGATTGTAAACGGTTTTTGTAAAGAAGTAATGGACAATTTGCCGATGGAATTTGCCGTGGAAGCAAGAAAATTACTGGCAATTAGTTTAGAAGGATCAGTTGGTTAATCATTTCAATCAAATAAATCACCACGATTATAGTTCAGATAAAAAAATAAAAAATCCGCGCACTTTGCTTTTTAGCGTCTATGCGTGAAACATAATAAAAATGACAATGCTTAAAATACACAACTTACACGCATCTATCGACGGGAAAGAAATCCTGAAAGGATTCTCCCTGACTGTAAAAGCTGGCGAAATACACGCCATCATGGGTCCAAACGGTACTGGAAAATCAACACTTGCTGCTGTACTTACCGGAAAAGACGGCTACGAAATTACAGCTGGCACTGTAAAATTTGACGGCAAAAACTTACTGGAACTGGAACCGGAAGAACGCGCACAACAAGGCGTATTTTTGGCTTTCCAATATCCAATAGAAATTCCAGGCGTGAGCAACGCCAACTTTCTGAAAGCTGCCGTTAACGAAATCCGTAAATCCAAAGGACAGGATAATATCGCTCCGAATGAGTTTTTAAAACTGATGCGCGAGAAAATGGAACTGGTGGAAATGAGCAAAGACTTCATCTCTCGTTCTGTTAACCAGGGCTTTTCCGGCGGTGAGAAAAAACGCAACGAGATTTTCCAAATGGCCATGCTTGATCCTAAATTAGCCATCTTAGATGAAACGGATTCCGGTCTGGATATTGACGCCTTGCGTATTGTTGCTAACGGTGTAAACAAACTCAGAACCAAAGACAATGCTTTTGTAGTAATAACACACTACCAACGTTTGCTGGATTATATCATACCGGATTTTGTGCATGTGATGTACAATGGACAAATCGTAAAATCAGGCGACAAATCGCTGGCTTTAGAATTGGAAGAAAAAGGATACGATTGGGTGAAGGAATTGGAAAATGTAGCAATGTAATTATGAAATAATGTACCAATGATTGAAGAATTAAAAAACATTAAGCTTTCAGATATAAATCAACAAACTTCCTTACAGAATGCAATAAATATTGGCATTCCGTCGATGAAACAGGAAGAATGGAAATACACGTATTACAATAAAATTTTACAGCAAGGTTTTACTGTAGATACGCACAGCGTTGCTGTAGATACGCACAGCAGTGCGTATCTACAGCAACAAATCGAAAAAGAATTCATTGATGAATATGCGGTTTCAGAAAACAGAATCGTATTTGTAAACGGAGTTTTTCACAATGAATTATCGCAGTTCAACAGTCACCCGAAAATCAATTTCTGGAACTCGAATAATATTTCAGAAAACAGCACTAAAGATTTTTTGCTTGAATTAAATAATGCACTCGCAACAGATGGTCTTTTTTTAGAAATCGGTGATGGTGTCATCTGCGAAGAGTTGATTGAAATATTTTACATTCAGACAAACTCATCTGCTATTGTCAACTTGCGTAACAAGATAAAAGTCGGCAAAAATGCGCAGGTAAAACTGGCTGAATATTATATAAATTATGATGCGAAACCAGCGTATTACAATACTGTAACAAATATAGAAATTGCACAGGATTCCATTGTAGAGCTGGACAAAATTCAGGATGCCGGAAATTTGTTCAATATTACCGATAATACCTTTGTAAAACAGGATAAAAATTCTGTAGTAACGGTGAATACATTCAGCCTGACTGGCGGTATCACGCGCAATGTTTTGCAGTTTGATATCAATGGTGAACATGCTACTGCCAATATGAATGGCTTGTATTTACTGCAAACAGAAGAACACGTAGACAACAGAACACTGGTGAATCATAATGTGGCGAACTGTGAAAGTCATGAATTATATAAAGGCATTTTAGGTGGAAAATCAACCGGTGTTTTTAACGGAAAAATTATTGTAAAACAACCAGCACAGAAAACGAATGCCTTTCAAAGCAACCGTAATTTATTGTTGAGCAATGATGCGAATATTTACACCAAACCGCAATTAGAGATTTTTGCAGACGATGTAAAATGTTCACACGGTGCTACTTCCTCTCAAATTGAAGACAGCGAATTATTTTACTTACAAGCGCGTGGCATTGGCAAAGAAGTGGCGCGTGGTTTATTGGTATATGCTTTTGCTGCTGAATTAGTAGAAAGAATAAAAAATGAAAAATTAAGAGCAAAACTGCAACAAAGAATTGCTGAGTTGCTGAAGATAGAATTATAATATTTAGTTCAACAACTATTGACTATTGACTAATGACCAACTTCAACATACAAGAAATACGCGCTGACTTTCCCATTTTAAACGAAAAAATTCGTGGCAAGCAACTCGTCTATTTAGATAATGGTGCTTCTACACAAAAGCCACAAGCGGTGATTGATGCCGAAAGCTACTACTACGAACATCAGTATGCCAACATACATCGCGGTGTGCATTATTTGTCGCAGATTGGAACAGATTTGTATGAAAATGTACGAAAGCAAGTACAGCAATTCATCCACGCAAAACACGACCACGAAGTCATTTTCACCAAAGGAACGACCAATGCCATTAACTTAGTAGCGTATACTTATGGCAGAAAATTCATCAACGAAGGTGACGAAATTGTAGTGACGGAAATGGAACACCATTCCAATATTGTTCCATGGCAAATGCTGTGTGATGAAAAAAAATGTGTGTTGAAAGTCATTCCTCTGCAAGCAGACGGAACCATCTTATTACAAGATGCGGAAAAACTCATCACACCAAAAACAAAACTGGTTTCAGTGGTCTATGTTTCCAACGCATTAGGCACCATCAACCCTATTGAAGAACTTATTGCAATTGCGCATAAAAACGGTGCAAAGATATTAATAGATGCAGCACAAGCCATTCAACATTTCACGATTGATGTGCAAGCATTAGATTGCGATTTTTTAGTGTTTAGTGGCCATAAAATTTACGGACCAACCGGTACCGGAATTTTATATGGGAAAGAAGCCATTTTAAATGAAATACCACCATATGAAGGCGGCGGCGATATGATTAAAACAGTATCGTTTAAAGGAACTACTTACAATGATTTACCCTTTAAATTTGAAGCAGGTACTCCAAATATCGCAGGTTGTATTGCCTTAGGAACCGCTATAAAATATGTACAAGAAATTGGAATTGAAAATATCAGCACATACGAAACGGAATTATTAAACTACGCAACTGAAAAACTGTCTGCTATTGAAGGTTTAACCCTCTATGGAACAGCAAAACAAAAATCATCTGTCATTTCATTTTTATTGGATGGTATTCATCCGTATGATGTAGGTGTAATTTTAGATAACATGGGCA
>JBIKPT010000180.1:0-5573 GCA_044357355.1 Chitinophagales bacterium | reverse complement strand
GTTTGTGAAAGTTATTGTGTCTGTTTCGAAAATGTTTGCAGCGTTCGGGAAAATTATAGCGGTGATTTTGAAGGGTGGTTTGTTGGTGAAGAACACCAACAACGGCATAGGAATTTTACCCATTTTCCAAATAATCATAGATGAAATCATTTTCTTGCTCATTTTCATCATCAAACTTCAATACAAATCTTGAAAGTAATTTGTCAACCCATTTTTCTATTTCTTCTTCTGTATTGTATTTATGTAAAAATTTCAAGTTTAAATTGTTTGTGGAAAAATCTTCATCGAAAAATATAATAATATCTTCTTTAAATGAGTCTGCGTAGTTTTCTTTTTCTTTAAGAAGATAATTTTTCAATATAATTATCTTATCTTTTTGTGTTAGTGTTTGCATCACTTATTTTTGAAAAACAGTATCAAGATGAAACTGTAAAAATTCTCTTTTTGGAAGATATTTTAGTGGTTCATTGATTCTTAAGTTGTCTATTATTTCAAAGTGTTTTTTGAAAAATATAGTTTCCTTTTTCTTTTTTAATGTATTTGAAATTATAACTTTATAATTTTCACTTATGCCGATATATCCTTTGTCAAAAGCCTTATCATATAATGGAGAAAAACAAATTCCATTCTCTGGATTTAACCTTTCTTTTTCATTTTTAGACCATGGAATAATATGGCTTGCTAACAATAATTCAGGAATATCAATTCCTGTAATAGCACATTTTGTTGCATAATTTGTTAGTACCATTTGTCTGAAAACAGATTGATTTACCCTTGTTTTAACTTCACGCATTATACTTTCACCTTTCAAATCCTTTAAATCAGAAAGTATTTCCTTGTATTTATTTTCAATCGATGTGTTCTCTTTTTTAGCAAGGATTTGTTCACTTAAAAAAATTAATGATTCTTGATTACCAAAGAACTCGTCCCAAATCGGTTGGACTATTTTTATTCCACCATCCATTCCTTTAATACCTCTTGCTTTTAACGCAGGATCAACACTGGCAAAGTTTACAAGTCTTAACGCAATTGAATTTGGTGTTCTTCCAATTAAATTAGCAAGATGAATGATATCTTTATTTGTACTATGCATTTTTCCAAAAGGAATTTTTAAGTACAAATTAAAGGCAAGTATTAATTCTTCTTTAGACCATAGATTTCTTTGAGCCATTTTATATTTTTAAACGAATCAATTTTATATTAAATATAGAATAAAAAACCATTTTTCTGTTATAAAATTAGAAATAAGAAATTATTACAATACGCAATATTCGAGAATTGCGTCTGTTATTCCATTCTGGAATATTTTGAGATTGTTATGAGGAATGAAATATTACTTTTTCAGATGTAGAGAAAAAGACATTTATGGATTATAAAAAGGGTTATCTTGCACACTTACCCTATAATTCCGCACTTGAGCAGTGCCGTTTTCAAAACGCAGTATGTTGTAATTGTAATATTGGATACTTTTCCTCAAGAAAGGAAGGTATTTTTCTCTGTTTAAAATGACATATTCAACTATTCACTTTCCTGTATCACCGTTGTTTTGTACACGGCAAAGTCGAACTTTATGGCTTCTTCCACCAGTTTGGCAATAGTGGTTTTTACTGTCTCTGGCTTTATCTTGGACGTAAAGTCTATTTTTATAATTAAGTTGCCGCTGAAAGCATAGAATTTAGCTTGTGTGAAATAGCCTGTTTTGCCTGTGGCACCCGTCATTTCATTTACGCAAGGAGTGCTTTCCGTAATATAGTACAGTTGGCCGCCGGCAAGCTCTTCCATCTTTGCTTTACCCAGTTCAAAACTGCCTTGTTCGAAAAATCGCTTCTTTTCCTGTTCAATATTCGCAGGCTGTTTGACCATATAAAACAAGAACTTGCCGGTTTCATTATTGGAATCGTACCAGTTGAATTCACCTTTGTACGTGCCGGCAGCTTCATCGGAACAACCGTCCAGGTATTGTATGCCGCAATTCACCGTAATGTTTACCATGGCATCCATGCCTCCTACAGATTTACTTAACGGGCCGCCTCTCTTGTCTGCTATGCTCATTGGAATCAGCACATTCAGCGCTTTTGTGTTTTGTGCATACGATGCGGTGTATAGCAGCGCGGTGAACAACAATAAGATTGATTTTACGGATAGCTTACTTGTTTTCATGTGTTCTTTTTTACAGTTTAATAAATTCTACTCTTCTGTTTTTGGCTTTGTTGATGCCGCTGTCGTTTGGAGCCAAGGGTGTGCTTTCGCCTTTGCCGTCAGTTTCCAGTCGTGCCGCATCAATGCTCCAGGTGTTGCTCAGTTCTGCTTTTACGGAAGCGGCTCTGCGTTTGGATAAATCGAGGTTGGACGCATCATCACCATCGCTGTCGGTATGGCCGATAATTTTTATTTTCACCGTTGGGTTGTCTTTCAGCACCTGTGCGATTTCTTTTATGGTAGCAAAAGATTCCGGTTTTATTTTATCGGAGTTAACATCGAACTGTATGCCGTAGCTCACGAGTTTTCCTTCGGTAATGAGTTCGTTTCTCATATCAGGCAAGCCAGCAGCAATTCTAAAATTGGCAATAAACAAATTGATTTCATCTGTAGTTTGAAATCTGAAAATGTTATAGACATATCCTTCAATTAATCCTCTCGGCAAATCCAATACTTTTTTGTCGTTGGCATACATACGGATGCGTTGTTTTTGCACCCAGAATGCCACATGGTATTTTTCTTCAGCCTTGAAGCCATAGGCAACATTTCCATTGTCTTTATAGCCTTCGGCACTTTCTGCCCAGTTGGTCCAGTCTATTGTTTCATATCCAGGCGTTACCGAGGTGCCGGCTTTTCCGGGAATAGCGCCGCCTTCATTTGGATCGCTCAGTGTTCCGGATACAAAAATAAAATTGGTGTTATAGAGATAGGGTGTATTGTAGGTATTGGTAGAATACAAATCAAACTCGATGGTAAAATTATCGGTGAATTTATCTTTGGCTTCCGGAATATAATAGCCGCCACCGGTCATCTGAAACCATCTGCCAGGATAGTTGCTAAGGGTGACAATTTCACCGCTGCTGTTGGTATTCCACTGTACCGGAAAATCACCGATGTTTTCATTGGCAAAGTCATCGTAAAAAATCACCTTTTCTCCGGGAATGAAATCGAATTTAGAGGTAATCTTATTTTCACTCTGCGCTTGCATCAGAAACGGAATCAAAATAAGCAGTTGTACTAGATTTCTTTTTAAGTTCATGATCGTTTATTTTAAATAAAGTTAGGTTGAAATTGGAGTTGAATACCTGACAGAAATGGTAAGGTTATATGATTTTAATCATTGCTATTTTTATGAATCTGTAATAACTTTGTGCAAATGGGTGTGGTAAGGAAGGAGGTGATTTTTTCTACAATGTTTGTTGCAGATTGGATGTTTTCAAACCCAGCAATCCGTTTCTAGTCTGTTTTCTTTGTCACTTTTTGAAGCCAAAAGATATACAAAGTATTCACTAATCTATTTTTAAAAATCAGTGATAAATTATAAAATCAGGTGTTTTTTTAACTTACTTTTGATGCCAAAAGTAAGCAAAAGCATTTATGATTTTTAAGGCAATTTGCTTCTCCCTTCACTCGAAGCAACCGCAGCTAAAATATACTCAAATGCTGACAGCCACGCTTCGTATATTTTACTGCTATTGCTGCAAAAATCATAAACCTAAACCTTCTGCGGTTTGTCGGGTGCACTTATGGATAGCTGCTCTTTTTAAAGAGTTCAATTTTACGATGTTCAATCCACAGCACGAGGCGAAGAAAAATCTGAACGGCTTAAAATTGTCGTGTTCTCGATTGGAGTTGCAATGTGCGTAATTAGAAGAATAAACTAAAATAAACTGCTAGTGTGCTGACAAGACAATTTACAGAAGTCAGATTTTTCGAGCTGAAGCCTTGTGCATTGGCAAAGTGCCTTGGATTGAACTTGTCCCGATAGCTATCGGGATTGTTTCTTTTTGTATCAAGACAAAAAGAAAGACAATATTTTTTGGTATCAAAAAGTGACAAACATTCTTATCTTTAGCCAAAATTTTGTGTAATGGCCAACGGCAACGACTCGCCTTTAAAGAAAACGTGGATACGACTATTGAAGAATAAACCGGCAATAGCCAGTTTAATCGTGATTTGTATTGCCATTGTGCTGGCTGTTATCGGGCCAAGCATTGCTCCGGATAAAACACCGGATGCCGATGATCAGATTCTGGAAATGGCGAATGTAAATCCTGGATTTTCTATTAAATTATTAGCCTTACAAAAAAACAGAGAAGAAAAAGCTCCTTCACTGCTCAGCAAGATTTTTCTGGGCAGAGATAATCCGAATGAAATGATTCCGATTGTTTCTTATTCCTTTGACGACAGCGCGAATATAGTACTGGAAAAATATGAAGGCGAAGGCAGAGGTGCCGTAAAAATGGTGCTGCCAATTGTGGATGTATGTGAGGCTTTATCGAATACCAAACCGGAAATTCAACTGAATGGCGACCAGGCAACCTATACTTCTTTTGAAGAAAAAAAGGAAACGGTTTCTTTGGCGGCATTGAAAAAGGAAATAGAGCAAGAACGCGTAAAAACACAAACTTATCATCTGGGAACAGACGGTTATGGTCGTGATATTTTGAGCCGCTTATTGTTTGGAGTGCGTGTTTCGTTGTCGGTGGGTTTGATTGCCGTGTTGATTTCATTGACTATCGGTATTTTTATGGGCAGCGTGGCTGGTTTTTACCGCGGTGCGGTGGATAATGTCATCATGTGGTTCATCAATGTGATCTGGGCAATACCCACGATACTATTAGCTATGGCTATCCGTTTTGCCATTGGCGATAAAATTCCTTCTTTCCTGGCTATTTTTATTGCGGTGGGTTTGTCGATGTGGGTAGAAGTGGCGCGTATAGTGCGTGGGCAAGTGCTGGGTGTGCGTGAAATGGAATATGTGCAGGCGGCTCGAGGATTGGGTTATAATAATGCGAGAATCATTATCAAACATATTTTACCGAATATCATCGGACCTATTATGGTGATTGCAGCTTCGGATTTTGCATCGGCTATCTTGATAGAAGCAGGGTTGAGTTTTGTAGGCATCGGTGTGAAACCGCCAACACCGAGCTGGGGCACGATGCTGAACGACCACAGAGCTTATTTACTGACACCGGGCAAGGCCTTTTTAGCACTGGCACCCGGAATCTGCATTATGGTTATGGTGCTGGCTTTCAATCTTTTAGGAAACGGCCTGCGCGATGCCTTTGATGTGAAAGGAAAAACCGTTTAGTCTAAGTCATTGATTTTCAATTGATTTAAAGTATTTTAGTATTAAGTTTTATTGCAATGCGTACTTTATTACCTAAAGTTAAATTATCTTTGAACTTACGTTGTCATTAATACGTTTTATTGGTGTATTCCACTTATATACTTATTTTTGGTGACCGAATCTGGTATCCTATTTTGGAAAACAAGAAAGTCCCTTAAGGGATTTAGGGTTAAAAACGAACAATGAGAAGAACATATATTCACAAAGAAGGCTGGATAATAGTATTAACTACTTTTGC
>JBIKPT010000043.1:0-18962 GCA_044357355.1 Chitinophagales bacterium | reverse complement strand
AGACAATATTTCCTGCAGCTTTCATTTTTTCCGCATAAATCCTTCCTTCATCTTTCAACGGATCAAACTCTGCAGTCAACACAAAAGCAGGCGGCAAATTGGTAAAATCAGTATGATAAATGGGTGAAACTTCAGGATTCAGCTGATCTTCTTTTTTAGGTGTATACGTTTTTTGAAACCACAACATCGCTTGTTTAGTCAGCAAATAACCTTCTTTATATTTTTCTATTGAATCGGATTCAATTTTACCGTCTACCCAGGGATAGGTCAAAATTTGAGCAGCTATTTTTACGGTGGAGTGCTGCTTAAAATGATGACAGGCACATGCAGCTAAATTGCCGCCGGCACTGTCTCCTGCCAATACTAATTTAGATGCATCCAATCCAAGTTCATTGGCATGAGTGGCAACATACTCTATAACCTTGTATGCATCTTCATGGGCTGACGGAAATGTATGTTCAGGTGCCAGGCGATAATCTACGGAAATAACTACACAATCATTCATGGAACATAAACGTCTGGCAACATAATCATGAGACTCAATATTATAAAACACAAAACCACCGCCGTGAAAATAAACTAATACTTTTTGATTAGGCTGCGTTGAATTTCTGTAGGACCTGACTTTAATTCCATCTATTTGAAAGTCTTTTACCTCTTTAACTTCATATTTACTGTCAAACAATATTTTCCCCAGCTTTGAAGCCTTTATAGAGTTTTTTCTCTCTTTCTCTATATTTACAATATCTACGCCACGAAGCGGCTGTACATTATTCACAAACCATAACACAAAACGAAGTTTCCAATTCATATTAATCCATTAACTTTAACAAGGTATAAAAATTAAATGTATGAACTGGATAACAAAAGATAATAAACTCGTCAAAGAATTTAAGTTTAAAGATTTCACTGAAGCATTTGCGTTTCTAACAAAAGTGGCATTTGCTGCTGAAAAGCAAAATCATCATCCGGAACTCTACAATGTGTATAATAAAGTAATTATTTCATTGCAAACACATGACGCAGGCAATCTAGTTACGGAAAAAGACCATAAATTAGCAGAGACAATTGACAGCTTTTATGACAACTGATTTATTTTCTGCAAGCAATAATTCTGAACATATTTCACTTACTGAACAGTTGCTGAAAAAACTGGATGATTTCATTCCTGAAAATGAAACTGAACAATTTTGTGAAGACCTGAAAACCGTTATCAATTTTCATGACCATACTTATTACGTCAAAGCGGATTCCATTATTACGGATTATGATTACGACCGGCTTTTCAAGAAATTAAAAGAAATTGAAACGGCCTATCCGAATCTTATTACGGCTGACTCACCTACACAACGAGTCGCAAAAGGATTAAATCAGGAATTTCCAACAGTACAGCATTTGGTACCAATGATGTCATTGGAAAATTCTTATAACCTTTCCGACTTAGAAGATTTTGACACACAAGTAAAAAAAGCTCTTTCTGAAAACACTGTTATTGAATACATTGCTGAGCCTAAGTTTGACGGCAGCAGCATTGCTTTAGTCTACGAAAACGATCAATTAGTGCGTGCAGCCACGCGTGGTAATGGAATCAAAGGCGACGAAATCACACCGAATGCGAAAGCGATTAAATCAATTCCGTTGAAAGCCAATTTTTCACAATTTGGAATTTATAAAATTGAAGTGCGCGGCGAAGTTATTTTAGAATTAGCCATGTTGGAAAAACTAAACGACGCACGTAAAAAACAAAATGAACTACTTCGACAAGAAAATAAAAAAGAACTGGAATTGTACAAAAATGCACGCAATACCGCAGCTGGAAGTCTGCGATTGAAAGACAGTGCTGAAGTAGCGTCCAGGAAATTAGATGCCATTATTTATCAGATTGGTTATGCAGAAGACAAAGAAGGAAACGATGTTACCAATATTTTTGATTCGCACAATAAGAATTTAGAAATATTATCGCAATTAGGTTTTAAAACACCTTTTCAGGAAAGAGGATTGTTTACTTCTATAAGTGAGGTGGAAAGTTTCTGCAAAGAATGGGAAAATAAACGCGATTCCTATCCAATTGATATTGACGGAATGGTAATAAAAGTGAACAGTATTCAGCAACAACAATTAGTTGGAAAAACTTCACATCATCCAAAATGGGCAATTGCTTATAAATTCAAAGCAAAACAAGCAATATCTACTTTACTGCAAGTGGATTTTCAAATAGGCAGAACCGGAGCCATTACGCCGGTAGCTAAAATAGCACCTGTTCAATTGATGGGTGTTGAAATTTCATCTGTTTCTCTGCACAATGAAGATTTTATTCTGGATAAAGATATCCGTTTAAACGACACCGTAGTGGTGGAACGTGCAGGCGATGTGATTCCTTATATTGTTGGAAGTGTAAAAGAAAAGCGAAACGGATCAGAACAAAAAATTGCATTTCCGACACAATGTCCTTCCTGCGAACACCAGCTGGTAAAGCCGATGGACGAAAGTGTCTGGCGTTGTATCCATCCAAATTGTCCGGCACAACTGGAAGAACATCTGATACATTTTGTATCAAAATCAGCTATGGATATTTTCGGATTCGGTGAAGAAAATGTACGAACGTTTATTCGCGAAAATATAATTAAAGACATCACGTCCATTTATCAGATAGATTATGACAAAGTAAGGCAACTGGAAGGCTGGAAAGAGAAATCAATACAAAACCTGAAAGATGGCATAGAAGCCTCCAAACAAAATGAATTATACAGATTGATAGTAGGCTTAAGTATAAGACATGTAGGCAGCACTACGGCAAAAATGCTGGCAAAAAAAGTCGATAAACTCACCGATTTTCAGCATTGGTCACAGGAACAATTCAGCGAACTGGAAGATGTCGGCCCGAAAGTAGCACAATCCTTGTTTCATTTTTTTACGGATGAAAATAATATTGCTTTAATTGAATCGCTGTCAACCTTAGGTATCAATATTTATAAAACCGAAACTGTTTTAGCATCACAAAAACTGGAAGGAAAAACGTTTTTGTGTACCGGCACGTTTCCAAAATACTCGCGCGATTACATTAAGCTGATGATAGAAAAAAACGGCGGCAAAAACTTAAGTGCTGTTTCTGCTAATTTAAATTTCCTGATTGCAGGCGAGAAAGCAGGAAGCAAGCTGGCAAAGGCACAAAAAATTCCAAGCATTCAAATAATCGATGAAGATGATTTTTTGAAAATGATTGAATAAATGAGCAATAGACATTGATGTATTTTTTCTACCTTTAAAGTGATTCTGATTTATGAAAAAAATAGCTTTCTTTTTAATTGTCATTACCTTGCTTGCATTTGCTGCATGTGAACAAAAACATACTTACAGCGATTACAAAGCGGTAAATATAAAATCCTGGAAGTCATCGGATACACTCAGGTATTCTATTGAAATTAAAGAAGAAAATAAAAATCATCAGTACTCTATAAGTGTTCGACATAACATGGAATATGAATTCAGTAATGTATGGCTGAAAGTTTTTATTCAAGGAAACGGAATTGATACCAGTTTCCGATATGAAATTCCATTATTCAAAAACGACGGAAAGCCTTATGGTAAAAGTTCCGGTTCTTTATGCACACAGACCGTTCCGCTAAAAACCAATTTGCCGTTGTATAAAAAAGGAACTTATACAATCTCCATAGTTCAACTGATGCGCAAAGATCCGCTGGATGGCATTTCTGATATTGGTGTGATTTTAGACTGATAATTGACACTTAAGTTTCAAAAATTCATTATGGTTTTCTTTGATTTTCTTCTTAACTTTATACAAACCAATGTTATGAAGAAGTTTCTTTTTTCTATTTCACTACTTTTTACTTTTACTGCATTTTCACAAACGCTTTTGCGAGGTCCGTACCTGCAAAGCTTAACCAATACAAGTATAAAAATTATGTGGCGCACCAGCGATTCCACTAATTCTGTAGTGAGATACGGCAATTCGCCTGCTGCTTTAACGAATGTGATCACCGATAACGCACGTGTGAAAAATCATATTGTAAAGATTCCTTCACTCAGCGCCAAAACGAAATACTATTACAGTGTTGGCTACGATGCAACGGTGCTTGCCGGCAATGACGAACAACATCATTTTACTACAGCCATCAATCCGGGTGATTCTACCACAGGTTTTAAATTCTGGGTAACCGGCGATTTTGGCGGTGGAAATAATGAACAAATAAAAGTACGTCGCTGGTTTGAAAATTATTTACAATCGAATGTTGTGGATAGCTGGTTATGGCTGGGTGATAATGTATATAGTGACGGAACCGATGAAGAATATTCCAATAAAGTATTTGACACATATTATGGATATGATTCCATTTTCAGATTTCTGCCGTTTTATCCAATTCCGGGTAATCATGATTATAACAGCGTAAACGGAACAGATGATCCACCGGCGCACAAAGGTCCGTATTTTGACATGGTAGAGGTTTTCAAAAACGGAGAAATGGGTGGCGTTCCTTCCAACATGGAAGCCTATTATTCTTATGATTATGGCAACACGCATTTTCTGGCGCTGAACTCGGAAATGTATCGTGTGTATGCATTTTGGGATATATTCGGCACGCCTTTTAAAACCTGGCTGGAGAATGATTTGAAGACTTCTACAGAAAAATTTAAAGTGGCTTACTGGCATCAACCGCCCTATTCTAAAGGTTCCCATGATTCCGATGATTTCTGGGAAGTTTTTATGATTGCGATGCGGGAAAAAATAGTACCTATCCTTGAAAAATATGGTGTGGATCTAGTTTTGTGCGGACATAGTCACGTTTATGAACGCTCTTATCTTGTAAATAAACACTACGGAAATTCAGCATCCTTTAACAGAAATACGATGCTCATAGACAGCAGTTCCGGAAATCCGGACAGCAACCGAACCTACATAAAATATACTTATGGTGCTAATAAAGACAAAGGTACTGTGTATACAATTGTAGGAAATAGTGGTAAATCTGAACCGGAAAACGGAAAAATGCACCCTATAATGCACAAAAAATTTTCAGCAGATAAAGGTGTCGGCAGTATGATTCTGGAAGTAAAAGGTAATGTACTGACCGGAACGTATTACAAAGAAAATGGTGAGTTGTTTGATAAATTCCGAATTATAAAACAAGATTCAGCTTCCATCATTTCCGGCATCCGTAATAATGCATCTGTAAATGCATTAAAAGTATATCCAAATCCGTTTACTAATTCGTTGATGGTAGAATTTGAAGCAAAAGAAATAAAACCAACATCAATAGCTATTCAAAATGTAATTGGTCAATTACTGGTGGAAACCGTTTGGAACGGAAGAAGTGTTATTGGCACGAATAAAATTGAGATAAACAGTTTAGAAGATTTACCAAGCGGTGAATACATTATATCTATCAAACAAAATGAAGATATTGTAAGTGAGAAGTTGGTGAAAATGTAGTTATAAATACTTACTTAAAATCTCATCAACACGTTTTTCTACCACAGCATTCTTTTCTAAAACCGGTGCATGATGCGGTTTAATGCGTGCGTCAATAATCAAGGTATCGCAGCACCAATGCTTGTTTTCAAAACGTTCATTGATGCCATACATATCGTGTGACGGGTTGCTTCGTGTAAACGTTACCCACAAAAAATTATTAAAATCTGCCGCTAAAAAATCTGCATCATCACAAATGACAATTAATGGAAGTCCATCGACTGTTGTCCATTGACCATTGGCTATCGACCATTGTCCATCGACCATCTCAACTGCTAAAATTCCGTTCGTTACAAATCTTGGATTTTTAAATGCTGATGGCAGCATAAAATCCGATGGCAATTTATCTAATAATTCTCTTTTCTTTTCGCCACATGCAGCAATAATTACTTTACTTCCGGTGTTTAAACCATCACCACTGTAATCCAACGTATCAATTGTTGTTTTGGTTTGAAAATGGATATCGCGTGATAAATCAATTCGTTCTAAAATATGCTGAAAGAATTTTTCTTCATCGTGCGTTATCAAATTTTCATCATCACTTTTATTCGCAATAAATAAAAATTTAGCCAACGATAATTGTCCGGTTCCTAATATGTGATTAGCAATCGTGAGCAATTCCTGAGGTTGTTTGTTTTCATAATATGGCGTATATCGTTCGCTGCCTATCGCCAGTAATAAAGGATGCACACCAGCTGCATCTACTGCATGCACTTCGTGCAATCCCGGAATTTCTGTGCTAATCGCAGAACCTGTCATTTCGTGAATCATATTACCAAAAGCCGTATCTTCCTGTGGCGGACGACCCACTACTGTAAAACTCCAAATCGCATTTTTCTTGGCGTACACATTTTTTACGCGCATCAACGGAAAATCATGCTTCAAAGAATAATATCCTAAGTGATCACCAAATGGTCCTTCTTGTTTATTTTCATTCGGAAATACTTCGCCGGTAATCACAAAATCAGCATCCGTACTTAAACAAAAACCTTCTTCGTCATACATATATCTGAAACGTCTGCCGCCAAGCGCACCGGCAAATGTCAATTCCGACAAACCTTCCGGCAACGGCATCACCGCTGCAAACGAATGCGATGGCGGTCCACCAATAAAAACACACACTTTCATCGGTTTGCCTGATTTATTCCATTTGGTTTGATGTACACCAATACCGCGATGCAACTGATAATGCAATCCTATTTCTTTATCTTGTATATAGTCATTTCCGGAAAGCTGAATACGATACATACCTAAATTAGAATGCATGGCACCAGGTTTATCAGCATCTTCCGAATAAACAATAGGCAACGTAACAAATGCGCCACCATCTTTTTCCCAGCATTGGATTTGTGGTAAATCTGAGATGTTTATTTTTTCAAATGAATGCGAGGAAACTTTTTTGGGCAATGCTTTCCATGCAGCTAAAGCCACGCCTATATTTTGTATAGGATTTTTGATGGCACTCATCGGGTCGGATTTGAGTGCAATCATTTTTTTTACATTTGGTAAAGTATCTCTAAAAAGAAACTGGCTGCGTGCAGTAGTGCCGAATAAATTGGAAACTGCCTGATATTTTGAGCCTTTTACCTTTTCAAATAAAATAGCTTTTCCTTTGGCTTCAAAAATACGCAAATGAATGGCAGCCATTTCCAGATAAGGATCTACTTCTTCTTTTATACGAATTAGTTGACCAGATTTATCCAGTTCATCAATGCAATCTTGTAAGGATTTGTAAGCCATAATATTGTAACAAAAATAGGCTATTTGTGTTGCAATGAAATAAAAAAAGCCGAAAATATATTTCGGCTATTATAGAGTCAATATACAAATTACAACTTTCTTTCCACCATCTTCACCAGCATACCTTTTTTTACAATAGTAGATTATTGCATACCATTTAGTATTGCTACTTCTTCGTAACGCTCTGCTGTAATTTTATTGGCAACTATGATATCTTTTAATGTGGCATCTGAAGCTGCAGCTACAATATTAATTCGTTCCGGTACTACATTTATGCGCTTTGGATCATTTAATGCTTTAAATCCGTTCATGGATAATGAGAAGTTATTTTTGTTTGCAGCATAATCTTTTTTAGCACACATTCCCTGCAAAATATAAATGGCATTATTGTACTGATATAACGTAAAATGAACGACTAATTTTTCATTATCAGGCGTTTGTTGTTGCTGTGTTGTTTGAGTTGGTGTACTACCGGTTTGTGTAACTTCTTCAGCCATAAAAGTATAAGCGTCTAATCCTTTAATTTTACTTTGTGATGGAGTCGAGCTATTTTTCAACTGATATGATTCCAACAATTCACTGGCTGCTGCTTGAAAGGTTTTTTGCTGCGACATGGTCAGAATAATAGCTACCGTTCCTTCTTTATTGGCTGCCTGAACGGCTTGCGGTGAATTTTGAAATTGCCATTCTCTTGGAATCGGATATTCGAATTTCATTTCAGGATGATAGAATACATAATTACTTTTATCCAAATATCCTTGTCTTGGATCTTCGCCGTACACCAAGCCATCAATCATCATCAGATAACTGTCTCTGTTGATTTTGAGGTTGCACAAATTCTGAGCCGTTTGGTATTCTGTTGCCAGTTTTTTTACATCATTATATCTGTTTCCCGGATCCGGATGAGTGGAAAAAAATTCCGGAATGCGACCACCTTCTTTTTCTGTGACTCTTTGTAATGTCTGAAAGAAGTCAGCCATTTCTTTAGCATCGTATCCGATTGCAGATGAATATTTCACACCAAGCACATCAGATTCCGTTTCATCATCGCGCGAAAACTTTAAGAATAATAATTGCATACCCTTCATGGCCTGTTCCGACATATTTCTGAATTTTTCAGAAAATATCATACCGCCCATAAAGGCAATTTGTGTCAGCATTTGTTTGGTATATTGTTGTGAAGAATGTCTTGCTGTAATATGGCCGATTTCGTGCCCTAACACACCGGCAAACTGAGCTTCGTTATTAAAATGCGCCAAAATTCCTCTGGTAAATAAACATAACCACCCGGCACCGCAAACGCATTAATAACATCAGAATCCAGCACTCTGAACTCAAATGGCAGACCCGGTCGGTGTGATTTTGCTGCCATCAACAAGCCTTTTTCTTTTATAAATTTTTGAAGCGTATCATTCGGATACAAACCAAATTGGGCAATGACCGCAGGATCGCTTTCTTTACCGATGGCAATTTCCTGACTTTAGGACATAAAGCTAAGTTGCTTTTTACCGGAAACAGGATTTACAGAACATGAGCTTATAAAGTTGGAAAAAACCAACAAGGATAGTATATAGAAATAATTTTTCATATGAATTTTATCATAAAGTAAAACTACATATTATTTTGGATATGTCTCAACAGATTATCTATAATTTAGTCAAATCCTATAATTATGTAAGAACAAATTTGATACCATAAAACAACTTTCGTCACCTATTACAATTAAACTATCTGTACAATATATAAATTATATAATTCATTAAATATATGATAGTAACGAAAGGTTAGCAATAGTTGTCTAAATAAATTAGCGATTTCTATTTATGTGCTTCTACGAAAATTTTGGTATCGATATTAAATTGCTGCCATTCCTCAAAATGCGGAAGATGTGCAGAAAGCAAGTACTTAGTTTCATCGTAAGTTAAGTCAGTGGTACCAATATTATCTATAAATTTCTGAGCAAGGTTATTCTTTGGCAGCAGACCGTCTTTGTCGCCCCAAAGCAGCATCACAGGCAAGGTAATTTGGTTCAATTTTGATGTTAAATCTAAATGTGTGAAAATGGATTGGCCCTCATACGTTAAAGTGGCCGGTGCAAATTCTCCATTTGTAAAACCTAAGCCTAGTTCTACTTTTGGTGTACTGATATCTCTAACCTGAACATTTAATCCGTTTGATACTAATCCGAAAACCTGTGTTAGATAAGACAGGTGCTGCTTAAAGTCATCTTTTGTAAGAACTGGATTTGCAGCATATCGTTGTTTGCAATTATTCCAATAATCAATATTTTTACCAAGTGCAATCATGGAATCTGCTTTTTGTAAAAGCCATTGTATAGATAATGAAGCTCCGTTTTTGATATCGTATGCAGGACTTTCGATTATTGCTCCTTTTAATTTATTCTGGTGTGCCGTATCTAACAGATAATAGGTGGCTAAACCGCCGCCCCAACTGGCTCCGTGTATAAAAACTTTATTGGCTTTAGCTACCTGTTTGGTAAAGTCAACAATATTATCCAGATCTTCACTAAACTGTTCTATACTCATTTCTTCCGGTGATGTATTTCCCTGTGTAACACCGGAACCGCGCTGGTCGTAGTAAATTACTTTATAGAATTTCTCAATCTCTTTCCAGTAAATATTTCCTCGCTCACCCTGTGCTGAGCCACCCGGTCCGCCATGTACAAATACAATGGCGATATCAGAATTGATATTTCCGCATACGCGCACCGGCAAAGCTACATTCCCTACTTTTACAAAATAATAATTATCTAACTGATCTCCTGCCGGTTTAGGATCAGATGAACATGCTGCAATAAAAAGTACTGCAAAAAACAAAATGGATGATATAATACGATTCAACTGCATATTGTTATTCTTTTGCTCTTCTGAAAACATATGAAATACCGGCTTCAATATAAATTCTTCTTACCCATTGCTGATTGGATGGATAGCGATATAAAACTCCGGTTCCGAAATTTAGTGCCAACGGCGTTTTCAATACTTTAGAAAAATCATATCCTGCTACTAATTTTCCGCCAAGCATTACATTGTGATACCCGAAAGATACTTTTTTAAACGTTCCATCATCCTGACGCTCATAGGTAGGCGCATTCATTTTGGTATACATATATCCGGCATCGAGGTTTACTTCTAAAAATATTCCTTTATAAAATGTATGTCGATAAGCCAATTCGGGAATAAAAAACAAGGCTGTATTGTATCGTTTTCTGTAAATATAACCCAGCGTTGGTTTAATAAAAATTTCGCGTTCAATAATTCGCGGACTGTATACACTCTTCCCTTTGTTTAATTTTGGTTTATATAACAAACGGATGCTTCCGCTGAACGACATTCCTAAATTAATGGTGACCGGTTTAAACAATTCTAAATCTGCAATTCCCGAAATAGTAGCCAGGTATTTCTTGTTTTTTAACCCGTCTGTTTTTATAATGTCTTTATATTTATTTTCCTGTGCATTGGCAGTAGTTAGCGTACACATTATTACAAACAACCATAAGGAAAAATATAAAAACTGCTTTCTCATTTATTAATACTAAATCAGTCTGCAAAATAAAGAAAAATCGGGAGTTTTTAGGTTTGTAGCCGAATTAAAAAAACCTGAATGGAAATTTTTCGGCTAATCTGCTTATTAACGGTGTTAAAATAAAAAAAAGGTGTGCTTAGAAAGCACACCCGCATTAAAAAATATAACCAAAAAACTAATTAGCACAATGCAGCATTATTTGCAGATTTGTGTACTATGTTCTTTAAATTTCAATTGATTACACTGGAGGTAAGATAACTTTATCAATTACATGTACCACACCATTGCTTGCTGGAATGTCAGTAGCTGTTATGTTAGATACTCTGTCTCTTCCGTCAATTATTTTTGCGCCGCCTGTTAAATCGATTTCGAAGGTGTTACCTACGCCACCTAAAATTGGAGTTACCGTCTGACCATCTGTTAGTGAACCTGCCAATACCTTTCCGCTCACTACGTGATATTTTAATACTGCTATCAATGTTGCATCATCAATATCAGCTAAAGTAGTAGCACCCAGTTCAACTAAAAGCGCTGCGAAAGCTGCATCTGTTGGAGCAAAAACGGTAAACGGACCAGTTCCTGATAAATCATCATCTAAACCTGCTCTAACTACAGCCTGAACTAAGATGCTAAGGTTAGCGTTTCCTTGTGCAAGTTGTACGATGTTCTTTAATGGTTCTGGTTCATCTTCTTTACAGCCTGTGAAAGCGAATGCCATCGCTAAGATTGCTACTAATGTTAATTTCAATTTTTTCATAATGTTTAATTTTTTGAATGATTAATAAACTCTTTAACAGCATGAAGTTTGATTTTGTTTAAATTTTTTAAAAAATAATTAAACAAAACAATTTTTTAACATAAAAAGCAAATCTGGATTTGAGTCCAAATAAAAATGTTTAATGAATTAAATAATAAAAAGACAAATAAATAGACAGAAAAGCCTAAGACAGTTTTTTGATAATCTCAATGGCTGCTTTTGCAATTACGGTGCCTGGTCCAAAAATACCCGATACACCTGCATTATACAAGAAATCATAATCCTGTTTCGGAATAACGCCACCACAGACAACCAAGATATCATCTCGTTTTATCTTTTTTAATTCTTCGATTAATTGCGGAATTAATGTTTTATGCCCTGCTGCTAAAGAGGAAACACCTATAATATGTACATCGTTTTCTGCAGCCTGCATAGCTGCTTCTTTCGGTGTTTGAAATAAAGGACCGATGTCCACATCAAAACCGATGTCTGCAAATGCAGTTGCAATAATTTTAGCACCACGATCGTGGCCGTCCTGTCCTATTTTAGCCACCATTATACGCGGTCTTCTGCCTGCTTTTTCAGCAAAGGCATCTGCTAAATTTCTTGCTGTAAGGAAATCTTCGTTCATTTTTATTTCTGATGAATACACACCTGCAATACTTCTGATAGTAGCTTTATATCTGCCAAACACTTTTTCTAAAGCGGATGAAATTTCGCCTAAAGTAGCACGTTGCCGGGCAGCTTCTATTGATAAAGCTAGCAAATTTTTATCATTGTTGGCAGCTGCATCTGTAAGCTGATTTAAAATTTCTTGTACCGCTTCATTATTTCTTGTTGCTTTGATATGCATTAATCTTTCGATTTGTTTATCGCGTACTGCGGCATTATCAATATCCAAAATATCGAACGTTTGTTCGTCATCCGTTTGAAACAGATTTACTCCAATTATTGCATCCTGACCGCTATCAATGCGCGCTTGTTTTTGTGCGGCAGCTTCTTCTATACGCATTTTCGGAATACCTGCTTCTATGGCTTTTGTCATACCGCCATAGCTTTCCACTTCTTCTATCAGTGTCCAGGCTTTTTGAGCGATTTCATTGGTTAACTTCTCTACATATTCCGAGCCGGCCCAAGGGTCTACGGTTCTGCAAATGTCTGTTTCTTTTTGCAGGTAGATTTGTGTGTCGCGCGCAATTTTTGCAGAAAAATCGGTTGGCAGTGCAATCGCTTCATCCAGCGCATTTGTGTGTAAAGATTGAGTGCCGCCCAATGCTGCTGCTAATGCTTCGATGCAGGTACGTGTAACGTTATTAAATGCATCTTGTTCGGTTAAACTCCAACCACTGGTTTGACAATGTGTGCGCAATGCTAAACTTTTTTCTGAGGTTGGATTAAATTGCGAAACAATTTTAGACCACAACAAACGAGCCGCACGCATCTTTGCAATTTCTTTAAAATGCTGCATGCCGATTGCCCAAAAGAAAGACAAACGAGGTGCAAAGTCATCAATTAGCAATCCAGCTTTAATACCTGTTCTAATATATTCCAGTCCATCTGCTAAAGTATATGCCAGTTCTATTTCCGGTGTAGCACCTGCTTCCTGCATATGATAGCCGCTGATAGAAATGGAATTAAATTTTGGCATATGCTGACTGGTGTATTCAAAGATGTCCGAAATAATTTTCATGGATGGCGTTGGCGGATAGATATAGGTATTGCGCACCATGAACTCTTTCAGAATGTCATTTTGAATAGTTCCGCTTAATAACTTTTGATCCACACTTTGTTCTTCTGCCGCTACTATATAAAATGCCAGAATAGGCAACACGGCTCCATTCATTGTCATAGAAACGGAAATTTTATCTAATGGAATTTCATCAAATAAAATTTTCATGTCTTCAACGGAATCGATAGCAACACCGGCTTTACCTACATCGCCGAATACACGTTCGTGATCTGAATCATAGCCGCGGTGTGTGGCCAAATCAAAGGCAACGGATAATCCTTTTTGTCCTTGTGCTAAATTTTTCTTATAAAATTCATTAGATTTTTCAGCCGTAGAGAATCCTGCATATTGCCGAATGGTCCAGGGTTGGTTGACGTACATGGAAGAATAAGGTCCGCGCAAAAAAGGTCTGATTCCTGCTACATATCCTTGCAATGGCAGTACAGCGGAAAAATTGACAGAAGCATTTTTTTCTTTTTTTACTAATTCTTCAAATGATATATGACTAAATTCGGATGACATTCAGTAAAGATAAGCAGTAGTATCCGCTTGTAAAACAGAAATAAGTGAAATTAAAGCTAATAGATGAAAATTAATTCTTACCGGAAAGTCTTTCAGAAGAAAGCACCGATATTGATTTGTCTTTGTGTGCTAAGGAAACAATTTTAATAGCCAGGAAGGAAAAGAAAGGTGCAGCCACTACATCCATAACATAATGTACATGTTGAAGTAAAATTAGTGTACCAATGGCAAATGTCAGCACAAGCAGTTTGGTTTTAACCAATTTATTTTCCGCAATTAAGAAGAACAACACGACAGCAGAAACATGTCCTGAGAAAAACAAATCTTTTACGATATAACTTCCTGTATTAGAATTCATGAAGAAATTAGAAACAGTATCTTTTAAAACTATCATGCCGATAGGTGGCTCTAATGGCACCAAATAAATAGTGATAGTACGCATAATGAGCAACAAACTATATGCCTGCAATCCTTTAATAAAGCGCAATGGATTAATAAGGTTTGAAAGAATAAATATTGCCAGAGCAGAATAGGTAAGAATAAAAATCACATTTGATGCATCGATTACAGGAAGCTGAGCTAAAAAAGGATCGTGAATCTGTGTACCTTTTCTATTCTCAAAAATAGTCATCATTATTCTGCAATACTTGAAAAGAAAGATGTATGACAACATCGTAATGATGAACTGATACTTAATATTTTTATGGTGGAGAGCGATTCTCCAGTTTTCAATAATAGTATTAAAGTATGTACGTAGGGTGTTCAAAAATAGCTATTCAGATTGCAAAAGTAAATATTCTACTTAACAAATTCACATTTTTTGTGAAATAATACGTATTTTTTTCACTAAATATTAACAAAAGAAGTAGAAAATGAAAGCTAACTGCCTACTTGGGTGTTATTTCTATTGTAATTTCCTTTGCATTTTCTGTAGCAGTGAATTTCAGCACTTGTTTTACAGCATCAAATGTTTGAGAATAATTTGTGGTTCCTGAGATAGTCAAATTCCATCCGGTTGGATAAAAACGTGATGGAATAAATATTTCTGTAGGTTGTGCTATTGCGGAATTTGAAACAAACACCATTTTAAATATTCTCGAATTTACATCGAAACTGAAAGTGCTTAATTTTCCTGCAGTTGCTTTCGGATAGGCTCTGATAAGCTGCTGAAGAATCACCGTTTCACTTCTATCTGCATTTAAAGGACTCCAGCCGCCTAAATCATTGCTCCAATACGTCCAGTGCCAAAGATTTTTATCAGACATTACGTTAAAATCTGCCAGGTAATCCGAAAAACCTGCCTGAGTTGGTGACAAACCAAATTCTCCGCACACCAATGGAATATTGCCGTGCTTGATAGTTTCTTTTTTTCGTTCTCGTTCCCAATCTTTTAATTGTTGTTTCGAGGTTGCTGTGTAGCCTAATCCTTCATGCGTGTCATATGGATAACAATGTGGTGCATAGACCAGCCTGCCTGAGCTTCGTGTATCACTAATTTTTGGAAGATTAGATGGTGCACCAAATGTAACCGGTGCCGGTGTCGGTTCAAAGAAAATATATTTATTCGGATCCGTCTTCCTTAAAGCTGGAATCAACCGGCCATAAAGTGCCGACAGTTGTGAACGTTCAAATTCACCGGTCAAAAATACTTTTATTAAATCGCCGCCCCAAGGCTCATTCATTAAATCGTACCCAATAACATACGGATTGTTTTTAAAGCGCTCTGCAATTTTTTGCCACGCTAAAATATAATGGTCCTGTAAATCTTTGTGATTAGTATATGACCAAAAATTAATCCAGCTGTTAACCACAGTTGGATCAATATTTTTTAGCCACCAGGGTGTGCCTCCAGGCAAATCAATGGGAGCAGCTCCATCCGTTCTACAAGCCCAATCAGGAGCTCCGTTGCCGCCAACAGCAGCACCATATACATCCTGGTGCATGTCAATCATCACATACATTCCACGAGAGGTATACCAGTTGATACGACGTTCCAGCTCGTTTAGATACGTTTCATTATAAACTCCTTTTTCCGGTTCAATGGCCACCCACGAAGTCAAATATCGAACAAAGTTAAATCCAAAAGCAGTATCTTCTCTTTCTACATCAGATTCAACAATCCATGGATGATAATTACCGACTTTGGCACTGGAAGAAGTATTTAGACCATGTAAAATTAAATGCCTTCCGTACTGATCCTGAATGATAGTAGGATCATCTGTAATTGATTTACTTGTATTGTCTTTTTTGCAGGAAAAAAGAAATAAAGAAATGCAAAGATAAATGTAATAACGCTTCATCTTACTAAGATAAACAACATCAACATAAATTGGTATATGCATTTGATAAAAACTAAAGAAAAATTTCGCCAACCAAATAGCAAACTGCCTGACCACTCATTTCTACTCTGTCGTTTAAATAAGTACACTTTAAAAAACCTGTTCTTTGCGATAATTGCATAGCTGTCAATTCCGTTTTATTTAATTTTTTAGACCAGAACGGAATTAATACGGAATGTGCAGAACCAGTAACCGGGTCTTCGTTAATTCCGGATTGCGGTGCAAAAAAGCGAGAAACAAAATCTACTTCTTTGCCTCTGGCAGTTATAATGAGATTCTTGGCCAATTGATTAATCAGCGTAAAATCCGGTTGACAATTTTGCACTGAAGCTTCATCTTCCAGCAAAGCAACATATTTAGTTTTAGAATCGTAAAATGCGTTTGGATGTGTACCTATTGCCTGTGCCAGAACTTCCGGTGCTTTTAATGATAGTGTTTCAATAGATGGAAAATTCAAGGTTATCCAATCTTCCTTTTTAGTAACAAATAAATCACCAACCATGCAGGTAAAATGAATTTCATTTTTATCGTAGTTCAAATAATTATAAATAACAAATGCTGATGCTAAAGTGGCATGACCACACAGTTCGATTTCTACCGTTGGCGTAAACCATTTTATGTGAAATTTATCATTTTCATTTACAAAAAAAGCGGTTTCCGCTAAATTATTTTCTGCAGCAATCTGCTGCATGGATTCTGTTGGAAGCCATTTTTCCAATGGCACTACAGCTGCCGGATTGCCTTTAAATACTACATTTGAGAAAGCATCTATCTGGTAAACTTTCATTCAATTTAATTTTCTGCAAAGTAAATGATTTATATCAAGTAACAAGTCGGAATTTAATAATAATAATAAAATTATTTAGAAACCATCTAAAGATTTACAGTAACTCAATTATAAACAAACACACACTTAATTATTACTGAATATTTAAACAAGACTCCATGTTTAACTTTAAGTAAATTACAAAAACAATGAGAAAAACAATAAGATTAAATTTAAAAATCTCTGTGGCTGCAGTCATTATTATGATGACAGCATGCAGGCCCAAATTAACTACCGACAACTTCTCTGTAGACGGAGGAATTGATTCTCTGCAAATTACAGCTAGTGGTATTTTCCAACCCGTGCCTAAACAAGCAGACAACCCAGAAAACCCAATCACGGCAGAAAAAGTGTTATTGGGAAAGATGTTGTACTATGATACAAGATTATCCATGAAAGGAAACAACAGTTGTAATTCCTGTCATAACCTGTCAACTTTTGGTGTTGACAACAAATCGTTTTCCATTGGTGATGATGGATTACCCGGCGGCAGAAACTCTCCAACTGTTCTGAATGCTGCATTACATACCACACAATTCTGGGACGGCCGGGCCAAAGACGTGGAAGAGCAGGCTGGTATGCCTATTATGAATCCTGTTGAAATGCATATGCCAAGCAAAGCATTGGTGGAAGACAGACTAAAAAAAGATGAAAACTATAAAAAATTGTTTGCTGCCGCTTTCCCAAATGATAAAAATGCAGTCAGCTATGGGAATTTAGAAAAAGCCATCGGAGCATTTGAGCGTACTTTAATTACACCGTCTAAATTTGATGAGTATCTTGCCGGAAAAGCAAGTGCGCTGACGAAAGAAGAGAAAGAAGGACTGGATTTATTTATGAAAACAGGCTGTACTACCTGTCATGCTGGAGTTGCGTTAGGTGGACAGATGTTTCAAAAGTTTGGAATATATGGTAACTATTGGGATCTAACCAAGAGTGCTAAAGTGGACTCCGGTAAAATTACTATCAGTAAAAATGCTGCTGACTTATATGTGTTTAAAGTTCCGTCTTTACGAAATGTAGAAAAAACAGGACCTTATTTCCACGACGGAAGTGTGACAGATTTAAATAAAGCTATTTCTATCATGGCAAAAGCGGAACTTAATAAAACCTTAAGTGATGCGGAAGCGAAAAGCATTGCCACCTTTCTAAAAACACTGACAGGAAAAGTACCGGAAGATGCGATGAAGAATCCGTTTCAAAAATAAGTTTAGATGAATATGAAAGAAAGGAGTCTGAACCCATCAGGCTTCTTTCTTTTCTGATTACTTAACTTTAGGTAAGTATACCGTATCTTATAAACTAATAACTTAGCAGTTAATATGGATACTTACGGTTTAATTTTACTAATTGCGATGCCTGTTTTTGTAATCCTGATTCTTATCGAATTATTCGTTTACAAAATCAAAAAACTGGATTATAATTCTATGGATTCCTTTTCCAGCTTGTATTCAGGCATGTCCAACACATTAAAGGATGTTTTAGGACTCACACTGGTTATTATTTCCTATAATGTATTAGTTGAAAAACTGGCGCTCGTTCACTGGAAAAACATCAGCTTCTTAACATATCTGCTTGCCTTTGTTATAATGGATTTCGGAGGGTATTGGTATCACCGGATAACGCACACTATAAATTATTTCTGGAATCTGCATATCATCCATCACAGCAGTGAAGAATATAACCTGCCCTGCGCATTACGTCAGCAATTTGCTTCCATTACTAACATTTTGAGTATCATCTGTCAGGGAATATTTTTAGCAATGCTGGGCGTTCCAAAAGAAGTATATTTACTAATTGCACCTATACATTTATTCCTTCAGTTCTGGTATCATACCAGGCTGATCAATAAAATGGGTTTTCTGGAATACATACTGGTGACACCTTCTCATCACAGAGTACATCATGCCATGAATGACATCTACATGGATAAAAACTTCAGCCAGATTTTTATTATCTGGGATAAACTGTTTGGCACCTTTCAGGAAGAATTAGAAACTGAACCGCCTGTTTAC
>JBIKPT010000179.1:0-5582 GCA_044357355.1 Chitinophagales bacterium | reverse complement strand
TAACTTCAAAAAATCCGCTTCTACAATCTCCATTTGGGATTTTCTGGCCTCATATTTCTTATTTAAATGCTCCACACAGCGATTATCGACTTCTATACATGTCACATGATTGAACTCTTTTAATAAAAAATCTGTCAAGGCACCCATTCCAGGTCCAATCTCCATAATTTTTTCTTCATTATGATACTTCTTTACTAGCAAAGAAATCCTGTCTAACACCATTTTATCGTTTAAAAAATGCTGTCCGTAAGATTTTAAGGCTGTCACAAAACTCGACATTTGTACTTAATTTATTTTGGTAAAGAATCTAAATTTGAACATTACTAATACTCTAGAAACTATAAAACTTTAAAGGTATATATTATGTTGCAGATTTCCACTAAACCGCCTAAAAGAGCCGTACTCGTTATTTTTAATAAAATAAACCTGAATATATTGCCCTTCTTCGATATAGAAGAAAAAAATGCCATTCAGCAACGATTAAACGACGGTGTAAAGATTATTCCATACAGCAAACAGCAGAAAACCTATTTCTTATTTCCCTTAGAAATCGATTTATCGTCAAAAGAAGATAATATCCACGAGAAATTGCGCATACAAGGTAACACTATCTACAAAATGTGCAAGGAATACAAAGAAGCTGAATTAAGTCTGGAAGTCTTGGGTGATTTTGGCAAAGAATACATTGCTTCTATCCTTGCAGGTATCAATTTATCGGATTATGAATTTTTAAAATACCGCACCAAACCAAAAGGATACAGCCTGACGGTGCACGTTGACCCTTTATTAGTCGACGAAGCGGTCATCAATGAATTAAACCTGATTGCAGATAGTGTTCGCATCACAAAAGATTTGGTGAATGAACCGGTATCTTTCCTGACAGCCACACAATACTCCAAAGAAATACAAAAAATTGGCGAAGCTGCCGGATTTAGTGTTACGGTGATGGATCAGAAAGAAATTGAAGCAGAGCAAATGGGTGGCGTAATTGCCGTCAACTTAGGAAGTTCTGCTCCTGCAACATTTAATATCTTAGAATACAAGCCAAAAAAACATAAAAACGAACAACCTTTAGTACTTGTAGGTAAAGGTGTAGTTTTTGACACCGGTGGTTTATCCTTAAAACCAACCCGCAACAGTATGGATATGATGAAATCAGATATGGCAGGTTCTGCAGCTGTAGTAGGTGCCATGCATGCGATTGCAAAAGCAAATTTACCGTATCATGTTATAGGGTTGATTCCGGCAGTGGAAAACCGACCCGGATATGAGGCTATTTGTCCGAGTGATGTAATTACCATGTATGATGGCACTACTGTTGAAGTGTTGGATACAGATGCAGAAGGGCGACTGATATTAGCAGATGCCTTGCATTATGCTAAACGATACAAACCGGAATTAGTGCTGGATTTTGCCACATTAACCGGCTCTGCAATGCGTGCCATTGGCAAAGAAGCGAGTGTGATGATGGGCACAGCTGATAAATCTACTAAAAAGAAATTAAGAAAAGCAGGAAACAGCACCGGAGAACGTATGGTGGAATTTCCACTTTGGGATGAATACGGCGATTATATGAAAAGCGAAATCGCTGATTTGAAAAATTTGGGACCGATGGATGCAGGCGCAATCACGGCGGGAAAATTTCTGGAACACTTCACAGATTATCCCTGGGTGCATTTCGACATCGCCGGTCCCGCTTATATTTCTTCCAATTATAATTACCGAGGAAAGTGGTCAACAGCGTATGGTGTGAGATTATTGTTTAAATTTGTACAAAATCAATGCAAGGATGACAACACCCAACCAGAAAAGAAAAGTAGGAATAACGCTAGGTGATGTAGCAGGAATTGGTCCTGAAATCATTATGAAAACGTTCTCAGAAGACCATCTGTACAAGCATTTTACGCCTATTCTATATGGCAATCCGAGAGTTTTATCGTATTACAAAAAGATTTTCAATTTTGAAAAATTTCAATATTCTTCTATAAAAGGCTACAATAATCTAAGCCATAATTCCTTAAATATTATTCCTGTTTGGGAAGAGGAATTTGCCATTACACCAGGCACACCGACGGAAATAACCGGAAATTATGCATTAAAATCACTGCAGGCAGCGTGCGAAGCGCTGAAAAGCAAACAAATTGATGTGCTGGTTACTTCACCTATCAATAAAAAAGTGATGCATTCCGAGCAGTTTCCTTATGCCGGCCATACCGAATACCTGATGGACTATTTTGGTGCAAAAGACAATCTGATGTTTATGGTGGCAGATGATTTACGCGTAGGATTGGTTACGAATCACAGTGCGATTAAAGATGTCGCTTCAAAAATTTCTAAAGAAAAAATAATCCGAAAACTGCAATTGATGAATACATCACTGATGCAGGATTTTGGAATTGACCGACCTCGCATAGCTGTGTTGGGATTGAATCCACATGCCGGTGATGGTGGTGTGATTGGCAATGAAGAAGTAAATGTGATATTACCGGCTGTGCAGGAAGCGAAAAACATGGGAATAACTGTGTTTGGTCCGTATCCGGCAGATGGATTTTTTGCTTCCTGTAATTATAAAAAATTCGATGGTGTACTGGCCATGTATCATGATCAGGGATTGATTCCTTTTAAATATATTGCCGGTGAAGACGGCACCAATTTTACGGCTGGTTTGGATGTCGTTCGCACCTCACCCGACCACGGAACTGCGGAAGATATTGCCGGAAAAGGCATTGCTGATGAAACTTCATTTCGTCAGGCGATTTATACGGCGATAGATATTTTCAATAGCAGAGTCAACTACAGTGAGATGCGCGAAAATCCGCTGGTGAAAAGAGCGGTACTGCATGATGAACGGATTTAGAAATTGACTAAGAAACAAAAATATTTTTATATAAAATTTTTTATTGTTATTTTTATCAAATAAGTTATCATGCGAACATTTATTTTACTTTCAATGCTTTTTACAAGCTTGTATACTTACTCAGAGGATGGTTCAAAACAATACAAAAAATTAAAACCTAATTTACTAGTACCTAATAGTAGTAATACCACTAATAGTAATTCATCTAATTCTTCAAGCACCTCTACACAGAATACGGTATTTAGACCTGGAAATATAGATAAAGCATCGTATCCATTTTGGATTGAAATTACGGGTGCAAACCAAGGTAAAATTTCAGGAAGTGTAGTAAGAAAAGGATTGGAAGGAAATATAGAAGGTAGTTCTTTTCATCAGATTATTTCTAAGAGTTCAATTCCTAATTTGGCAATATCTAAAAACAATATAAACATTGGCAGTATTACTTTTCTAAAAGTAATAGACAAATCCACAACTGCATTATTAAATGCAGTTGTAAATAATGAAGTATTAACAAAAGTAAAATTTAAATTTTGGGGTATATCTGGTACAACACCACAAGTAGATGGAATGTATTATATTGTAGAATTAAAAAATGCAAGAATTACAAAGATAGAGACTAATTTAGGGATAATTGGTATATCTAAAGACAATGGAGATATGCATTATAATAGTGAAAGAATTGAAATTACATTTGAGTCCATTACTGCTACTTGGACAGATGGCAATCGTACATTTCAAGCTCCATGATAATTATCTTGGATTGTAAATACAGTCAATTACAACTCTAGCTTCTCTTTTTAATACTACTAAAATCTTCGCATCGTACTTTGTCCGGCACGTTTCACTTTGTTGATGTGTTCATAATCCTGTTCATTTTTCAGCAATGAACCAAAATATGGTGGTTGTGTCGTTAAGTAGTCTATTTTTTGTAAATCTTCTTTCGTATTTTTTCCCAACTTTAACAAACGAATCCAGTCGATTAATTCAGAAGTAGATGGTTTCTTTTTGATGCCGTGAATATCGCGAATACCATAAAAGACTTTCAATGCTTCTTCCATCAGTTCTTCTTCCAGGTGCGGAAAATGCACATTGATAATATCTATCATAGTTTGTCGTTCCGGAAAACGGATATAATGGAAAAAACACCTGCGTAAGAAAGCATCCGGCAATTCTTTTTCATTGTTGGAAGTAATGATTACGATTGGTCGTGTTTTTGCCTTAATGGTTTTCTGTAATTCATAACAATAGAATTCCATTTTATCCAACTCTAACAACAAATCATTTGGAAATTCAATATCCGCTTTGTCTATTTCGTCAATCAGCAAAACCGCCTGCTCTTCATTTTCAAACGCCTGCCACATTTTTCCTTTAATAATGTATTGTGAGATGTCATTCACTTTTTCATCGCCAAACTGTGAATCGCGTAATCGGGCAACGGCATCGTATTCATATAAACCTTGCTGTGCCTGTGTGGTAGATTTTATATGCCAGGTGAACATCGGCTTATTTAATGCTTTTGCTACTTCAAATGCCAGTAAGGTTTTGCCTGTTCCGGGTTCTCCTTTTATCAATAAAGGTTTTTCCAGTGCAATGGCTGCATTCACCGCAATCTGCAGTTCTTCCGTTGCTATGTAGTTTTCCGTGCCTTTAAATTCTTCGTTCATATTTTTAGTATTGAGTATTTAGTACTTAGTTTATAGAATATGGTTAATGTGCTGCTTTCTTTCCTTTCAATGTTTTCATGGCTTTTGCCAAACCATCCAACGTCATAGGAAACATTCTGTCTTTAAAGACTTCTTTAATAATTTTTACGGTCGGTGTGCCATCCCAGTAATATTCATTGCTTGGATTTAGCCAAACAGTTTTGGGAAACTTGGTTACAAAACGCTGTAACCATGCGATGCCTGTTTCATCGTTATAATGCTCTACACTTCCGCCTTGTGCTGTTAGTTCGTATGGCGACATCGTGGCATCACCAACAAAAATAACCCGATAATCCTGATTGAATTTATGCAAAATTTCAAACGTTGGAATACGGTCGCTATAGCGCATATTATTGTCTTTCCAGATACTTTCATACACGCAGTTATGAAAATAAAAAAACTCCAGATGTTTCAATTCCGATTTTGCTGCAGAAAATAATTGCTCGCACAATTCTACATAAGGATCCATTGAACCACCTACATCAAAAAACAGTAATACTTTTACGCGATTCTTTTTTGCAGGTTGCATTTCTATTTCGAGATAACCGCCATTTCGGCTGGTCTTTTCGATAGTAGTATGCAAATCCAACTCGTCTTCGATGCCTTCTCGTGTCAGTATTCTCAGGCGTTTTAAAGCAAGCTTGATATTACGTGTATTCAGTTCCACATCGGATGAATAATTCTGAAACTGTCGTTTTTCCCAAACCTTTACGGCACTTCTGCCACCACCTTTACCGCCAATATTGATACCTTCCGGATTGAAACCGCTGTTGCCAAACGGAGACGTGCCGCCTGTTCCAATCCACTTATTGCCGCCCTGATGTTTTTCTTTTTGTTCTTCCAGTAATTGCTGCAGCCGTTCCATTAACTTATCCAGTCCGCCCATTTTCTCTATCATGGCTTTTTCTTCCTCAGAAAAAAGCCGGTCGATTTCTTTTTGCAGCCAGTCTTTCGGAATTTCTTTTTTTTCTGAATCTGTTAATTCCACTCCGTGAAAATAATTTCCAAACAACAAATCATAT
>JBIKPT010000177.1:0-5600 GCA_044357355.1 Chitinophagales bacterium | reverse complement strand
TCACCTTCGGCAATAAATTGAGAATACTTCGTTCTGTATTTCTTAATTTTGAGCGCGTTTATATGTTTTATTTCAAGCTGGCTTAGCATTGTATGCAAAATTCGATTCAAAGATGTAAAAAAATAGGATATGCTGTGTGCATATTGTTATTGTATTCTTGCAATGCGACCAAACATTTAATAAAAGACGACCAAAGTTTGCTTATTGGCAATGGTGTAGCCGTAAAATACACCGGAAAAGTAGTCAGCGACAAAACAGACCTGAAAACAGAAATAGCCAAACAAGTGGTTTATAACCAGCAGCCCAACAAGAAATTTATGAGTATATTCCGCTTAAAACTCGGAATTTATACCTTATCAGTTTTAAAAAATGAAAAAAGACTGATTCAAAAAAAAGAACTGGAAGCAAAGATTGCCAGCGGCGACTACACCAAAAAAGATACTGCGGAGCTCGTAAAATTATTAAAGAAAAAGAAGTTCGAAAATTTCCTGAATCAGACGTCTGGTGGCGAACCACCTGTCTTATTTGATTCCACCACCATGGAAACCTCTATACGACGCATGAAAAATTATTTATTTTATCATGGATTTTTCTATAGCGATGTTACGGCTTCTTATAAAACAAAAAAGAAAAAAACAACGGTTACCTATGCTGTGACCACGGGACCGCAGTTCACCTATCGCAATATTACAGTTTCTGCAGAAGACAGCCTGGTGCTGCAATACATTAACCAGAATCAAAAAGACAAATTGCTGTTAAAAGGAGATCCGTTTGATATCGAAATCGTTAAAAAAGAACGACAACGACTGGCTGACATCATCCAAAACAAAGGATTTTTTACCTTTAGTCCTGATTTTATTTTCATGAATATCGACAGCACCATCGGTAATCAGCAAATTGATGTAAAACTGTTGGTTAAAAATGATTTGGATTCTTTGAATCATAAAGTTTATTCTTATGTACAAATTGACTACGACATTCTAAACTTTGATAATAAAAAAGAAAACCAGAAGCTAACCAGAAAAGATTTTATTTACGATACCATTTGCGATGTAAATTACCGTGTGTTAAAAACATCCGTACTGCCGAAAGCATTGACCAAATCTACCTATATAAAACCAGGCGATTATTTTAATAAAGATCAGCTTCAAAAAACCAGAAATGCATTAAACAGTTTGGGCGTTTTCCGTTTTGTAAATGTAGAACATGTTCCTATTTCTATTTCACCTGAAGAAAGTGGCTTATACACCAGAATAAAATGTGCGCCTGCAAAACGACATGCATTCAGTGGTGATGTGGAAATAAACACCAATGCTCAGAGCACTCTTGGGTTCAATCTGGTGGGCTCTTACAGAAATAATAATTTGTTCAGAACAGCTGCAAAATTGCAAATCAACGTTAGTAGCGGTTTAGACTTCCAGTTATTGAAAGAAAAAAGACTGGAAAACAATGCAGTAAATGCCGTGAACTTCAACATGGAAGCAAAACTGAATATTGCACGTATTTTCCCGTCGTTTAAGAAAAACAAATGCGTCACCTATCAAAAATACAAACCACGAACGTTTATAATCTTAAACTATAATTTTCAGAAAAGAATCGGATTATACAATATACAAACCGTAGGAACCAGTTATGGTTACGAATGGTTCAATGATAAATACAGACATATTTTTTCGCCAATGAGTTTCACATATGTTTTTCCTTCTAAAATCAGTGATTCTTTTCAAACACAGTTAGATCAAAATGCACGATTAAAACAAAGTTTTAATCAGCAGTTTATTCTTGGTCAGGAATATACATTTACCTATACCAATCAAAATCTGAGTGTCGGAAAATATAAAAACTTTTTTTACTTCAGAGCCAATGCATTTGTTGCCGGCAATGTCTTGTTTGCATTTTCTAAAGCAGCACAAAAAGACAAAGCATTGCCTTATAAACTAGGCAAAGTAGATTTCGCACAGTTTGCCCGGTTTGAACTGGAACCCAGATACTTTTTTAATTTCAGGCGCGGACAGGCACTCGCTCTGAGAATGTTTATAGGTGTTGGTATTCCATACGGCAATTCAAAATACGTAACGACACAAACAAAATTTCAGGGCAGAGATACTTCTTTCCAGCGAGAAGTTGCTGTCATTCCGTATATCAAACAGTTCTTTGCAGGCGGACCAAACTCACTTCGTGGCTGGGGTTTCAGAAGGCTTGGACCCGGCGGTTACAATACCTATGCCATCAACCGGAATAATTTAGACCAAACCGGTGACTTAAAATTTGAATTCAATGCAGAATATCGTTTTAGTATCTACAAAATATTTAAAGGCGCATTATTTACAGACATCGGAAATATCTGGCTCATAAAAGAAGATCCGGATAAACCACTGGCAGATTTTAAAGCAAACCGCTTTATGCAGGAACTGGCCTGGGACGTAGGTGCCGGTTTAAGAATGGATTTAAATTTCTTTGTCGTCCGTTTTGATGTCGGCATTGCCTTATACGATCCGGCATTCCCGAAAGGAAACAGGTGGACATTTAATAAAATTAACAACGAGGAATTCACCGTATACAAACAACCAAGGAACAAAGAATTAGGATTCTACAAATTAGGTGTAAAAGATTTTCTGGGACTCAACTTTGCAATTGGTTATCCGTTCTAAGAGACAACTGTTTTTTCAAAAACTATTCTGTAACTTTAATTGTCTTATTACTATATGTCATTTATTAAAAATAGTTTCAGCGTAAAATTTTCAATCAGGATACAATCCTTGCTACTTTTATTTTTTTTATTCTCATTTCAACATAACATTGCACAGCCTTTTCTTCGCTTTGATTATTTATCGGTTTCCAATAATTCCGTTCCATTGCGATTTCCCTGGACAGGCGGCATTAACAGCGCGCAATTCGGAAAAGCAGACGTGAATAATGATGGCAAAAAAGACCTGATCGTTTATGACAAAAGCAATCAGAAATATTGTGTTTTTATAACACAGGCAACAAATTCAACAGCCTATAAATTTGTACATAAATATGCAGCATACTTTCCACCCATCAATGGCTGGATGATTATGAAAGATTACAATTGTGATGGTATAGACGATATTTTTACGTACAACGGAATTGCCAATATAAAAGTATATACCGGATTTTATATAAATGACACACTGCATTATAAATTGAAGCAGGATGGATTTTTTTATCAGGGTACAAGCAGTTCCATAAATGTGTATTGTGCAGATGTACTAAAACCCGCCATTGCAGACATCAATAAAGACGGTGATCTCGATATCGTGTCTTTTAATGTTTTTGGAAACAGATTAATCTATTATGAAAATCAGCAGAAAGAATTAAGCCTGCCGTGCGATAGTTTATTTTTCAGCAAAGCAGATAATTGCTGGGGAAATGTGCTCGATTCATTTGCCGCTTCATATGCATTGCGTGACACCTGCAGTTTTAAGTTCAACCGATTAAACGGAACGGAAGAAATACTGCATACCGGCTCTGCTATTGAGTCGGCAGATGTAGACAACAATGGCGCAATGGATATGATAATAGGCAGCGTGTCATTAAATAATCTTACAATGCTGCAAAACAATGGAACCTCATCTTATGCAAGTGTTTTAAATCAGGATGTTTTATTTCCATCCTACGATTCTTCTTTCAATACGAACTCTTTCGGGTCGCCTCATTTGCTGGATATAGATAACGATGGTAAAAATGATTTGTTGGTTTCAACATTTGACCCGGGCACAGCCAATGTAAATAATATATGGTATTATAAAAATGTACAGACTAACGGCATCCGCCTGAATCTGGTACAAAAGAATTTTTTGCTGGATAATATGATAGATGCCGGAGAAAATTCTAATCCATGTTTTTTTGATGTGGACGGCGATGGCTTAAAAGATATTTTATTAGGAAGCGGTGGTTTCAGAGACAATGTAACCACTACATACAAATTACAATTTTATAAAAACACCGGAACACTAACCAGTCCTGCGTTTGATTTACAAAACGATGATTATTTAAACATCAGTACGCTAAATGTAAAAGATATTGTACCTGCGGCTGGCGATTTGGATAACGATAGTGATACAGATCTGGTTGTAGGTATCGCTGATGGCAGAATGATTTACTGGGAAAATATTGCTGCAACTGGAAATCCGCCTTCTTTCTTATACCGAGGGCTGCTGAAAGATTCTCTGAACAATAATATTTCAGTAGGATCGAATGCTGCACCATGCCTGGTTGATATAAACCGTGATGGTAAAACTGATTTGATTGTCGGCGAACGCAACGGAAATTTGAATTACTTTAAAGGCAATTCTATAAATGCAGCAAAATTTTCATTTGTTACTGACAGCTTAGGTGCCGTAAGAATAAAAACGAACGGATTTTCAATTGGCTACACGCATCCATCAGTTGCTGATGTAAACAACGACGGAAAGTATGATTTGGCGTTAGGTACGAATACCAGCGGACTTCAATTATATTCAAACATTGAAGACCAGCTAAACGGAGTTTTTGCGCTTACGTCTCCGGTTGTTACAGATTACTTAGGATTCAGAACGACAGCTGCAATTGCTGATATTACCAATGATGGAAATCCTGAATTACTTACCGGAAATATTGATGGTGGCTTGATTATTTTCAGTAAAGTTCCGCCGCCATTTATTCCGTCATTTATTAAAAACTACAGTGGCGAAGCACTTCAATTTAATATCTACCCAAATCCGGCAACAAATCAACTGTATATTGATTTAAAAAGTGTAAAAAACAATATTCATCTGCAATTATTAAATTTGGTTGGACAAGAAGTGTTTTCTAAAAAATATACATTCCAAAATGAAATTGAATTAAATACTAACTCAATTGCAAACGGTTTGTACCTTATAAAAATTTGGGATGGTGAAAAAGAAGGCGTTCAGAAAGTGGTGATCCAGCATTAAGAATCCAACAAAATAATTGAATAATCAGATCCTGAAACAAGTTAAGGATGACGCACGGTAAGTTTACTATTTGTTATACAATTCAACATAACTAATTACCAAATGACAATATGTTCTTATTTAGTCGAATACGTACACGTCATGCTGAACTCGTTTCAGCATCTTTTTGATAAAGTTAAGAATGACAAGAATAAAAAAGGTTGAACCGAAGTTCAACCTTTTGAGGTCGGTGGCAGATTCGAACTGCCGTAGAAGCTTTTGCAGAGCTTTGCCTAGCCTCTCGGCCAACCGACCATTTTGTGGACTGCAAAACTACATTTTTTTCAGGAAAAACAAAATTTTAAGCGTAGTTTTTATGGTTTTGGTAATTTTATGCTGATATTCAATTTGTGATTTGTTAGTAAAATAAAAAAGTAGTGTTGTAATAATGAGATATTTAGTATTTATTGTAATTAGTCTTACCTTCTTTTCTTGTGTAAAAAATCAAGTAAATTGGGAATCTATATGGCAAAAATACAATTCTGATTTAAAAAATGTAGTGGAACTTTTAAAAAACAATAAATTGAACAAAACATTTGGTAGAAGTGGTTACCAAATTCCAGATAGTATAGATTTAAATTATCCTTTTGGACAAGTTGTAGTTCGAGAAACAGATTTTAC
>JBIKPT010000042.1:0-19132 GCA_044357355.1 Chitinophagales bacterium | reverse complement strand
AATACGGCTGCTGCCTATATGATGAAAAATTTCGGACCGGAAGCTTTGGTGGACTTATCGCATAAAATGGGTATTACTTCTGATATTCCAACAGTGCCGTCTATTTGTTTGGGTGCCGGAGAAATTTCTTTGTATGAGATGATGACGGTGTACAGTACGTTTGTAAATGCAGGGATTAGTACGAAACCGCAATATCTACTGCGTATTGATGATAAAGATGGAAATGTGATACAGAATTTCACTACGGAAATGAAAGAAGTATTCAATGACAATACAGCCTATAAAATGTGCCAGATTATGAAAGGACCGGTTTCGCCGGGTGGCACAGGTGCTTCATTGCCGGCGTATTTTAATTATCCGGTTGATAAGGCAGGAAAAACAGGAACCACCAATAAAAATACAGATGCCTGGTTTATTGGATTTACACCGCAGTTGCTGGCTGGTGTCTGGGTAGGATGTGATGATCCGTTGCTGCGTTTCTTGTATACCGGTTCCGGACAAGGCGGACGTGCAGCTATGCCAATTTGGGGAATGTTTATGCAGAAAGCATATAGCGATCCGAAACTGGCATTAGATAAGAATGCAAAATTCTTCAAACCATCTGATTCTACGTTGGTGAAAGATTTATGTGAAGACGGCAGTGGCACCTTGATTAGCGGCGGCGATGCAGGAGATTGGGGACAAGTAGATGAAGAATCACCGGAATCGGAATATTAAAGTTGAATATCTTTATGTCTAAGGCTTTATTGTAGTTTGATTTAATCTTTTGATTAACTTATTAAATAAATCAAAAGAAGTTTAAATACCTGTTGCCGTTGCTTGGTTGGTTAATTCCAACTGTTATTATATCATTGGTGATGTTCAGGTATGATGTGCCACTAACCAATTCACAATATATTGGTTTCACAGCGTTGCTTATCTCAGAATGTATAACCTATCTTACAGGTATTCGAATGGTTCAAAAGGATAAATGAGATGTATTATTTTCCTGCTTTAGGCTTATCATCATCCTCTTTCCCTTTTTCTTCTATTACGAAACTTGCCGGAAAATAGGGTTTTACCTGTTGCATAAATTTATAGGCTTCACCTTGTGTTTCAAATTCTCCGGCTCTTAAACGGAAATTTGGCGGTGCATACGTAACAAAGGTGGCAATACCCGGAAAACGTGCCGAAAACTGTGCTTTCGCCTCAAAAACTTTATCTCTGGCAGATGCCTGAAAAACCTGTACACGTATAGATTGTTTTTTATTGACCGGCTTGCGCGAATACATTTTCTGCAATACATCTACACGTGGGTCTTTAAAAAACAAGATATTATTTTTGATTTCTGTAGAATCATTATCTGCCGCTTTTGCGAATGTAAAAGCAGAAAATAAAACCATAAGTGTAATCAAGTATTTCATTCAATATTTTTAATTAATTGCTGATCGTCAATTGTACATTCTCAATTATGATGCCATTTCTTTTCCGTGGCAATGTTTGTATTTCTTACCGCTTCCGCAAGGACAGGCATCATTTCTTCCAATTTTCACTTCCGCACGCACAGGTTGCTGTTTTTCTCTTGTGTCACCGCTTTCCGCACCTTTGTACTCATCTTCCATGGTGCCGTCGCCACGTGATTCTTTTGTTTTTTCTGCGATTTTCCTTATCGGTTGGCGGTGTTGCTGAATTTGGTTGGCATCCTGTACCGGCAAACTTCCTTTCATTAAGAAAGTAGTTACGTCTTTATTAATTGCTGACAACATTTGTTTGAATAACTCAAGTGCTTCAAATTTGAAAATCAACAACGGATCTTTTTGTTCGTGCACCGCCATTTGAACGGAATGTTTCAATTCATCCATTTGACGTAAATGATCTTTCCAGTGGTGATCGATAAACGAAAGAATGATATTCTGTTCAAACACTTTCACCAGTTCTTTTCCTTTGCTGTTATAAGCTTTTTCCAGATTGGCAACAATATTGACATTTCGGCTGCCATCTGTAAACGGAATCACCATATTCTGGAATTGATTGCCTTTTTGCTCATAGACATCTTTCACAATCGGATACGCTTCTTTCATAATGGCTTCCGATTTGCGTACATATTTCTGATAGACTTCGCGGTATAAATGATCCGCCAGGGCATCTACACTTTTTGCTTTCAGGTCTTCCGCAGAAATAGCCGTGTCAACGGAAAGGAAACGGATACAATCTAGTTTAAATGCTTCAATATCCTGCGAAATTTTTCCGTCGTTACATACTTCATAACTTAAATCATAATACATGTTGATTAAGTCGAACGTGATACGCTCACCTATTAAGGCATGTTGTCTGCGTTTGTAAATTACTTCACGTTGCGCATTCATAACATCGTCATATTCCAGCAATCGCTTACGCGTGCCGAAGTGGTTTTCTTCCACTTTTTTCTGTGCTCGCTCTATTGATTTCGTGACTAAAGAATGCTGAATAACTTCACCTTCTTTGTAACCCATTTTATCCATCATACCGGCAATTCTGTCGGAGCCGAATAATCGCATCAAATCATCTTCCAAAGAAGAATAGAATTGGGTAGAACCGGTATCACCTTGTCGACCGGCACGTCCGCGCAACTGTCTGTCCACACGTCGTGAATCGTGACGTTCAGAACCGATAATCGCTAAACCACCAATATCTTTAATACCTTGTCCCAGTTTTATATCCGTACCACGACCAGCCATATTGGTAGCAATGGTGATTTGTCCGCTTAAACCGGCTTGTGCCACCACTTCCGCTTCGCGCTGATGCTGTTTAGCATTTAAAACGTTGTGCGGAATTTTTCGCATACTCAACATCTTACTCAGTAATTCCGATACTTCTACATTGGTTGTACCAACTAAAACCGGTCTGCCTTCTTCACGCAATTTTATAATCTCTTCGATGATGGCAGTATATTTTTCGCGCTTGGTTTTGAAAATTAAATCTTCTTTGTCGATACGCTTGGTTGGTTTATTTGTAGGAACCACCACGGTATCTAATTTATAGATTTCCCAGAATTCTGATGCTTCCGTTTCTGCAGTACCCGTCATACCACAAAGTTTGTGATACATACGGAAGAAGTTTTGTAAGGTAACCGTGGCAAATGTTTGCGTAGCTGCTTCTATAGCAACATTCTCTTTTGCTTCTATTGCCTGGTGTAAGCCATCACTGTAACGACGGCCTTCCATAATACGACCGGTCTGTTCGTCTACAATTTTTACTTTACCATCCATAATTACATATTCGATGTCTTTATCAAACAAGCAGTAGGCTTTTAATAATTGGTTCACCGTATGCAAACGTTCAGATTTAATATTAAAGTCCGTTAAAATCTCATCTTTCTTGGCTAATTTTTCTTCGTGAGATAAAGCTTCGTGTTCTACTTCTGCAATCAAAGCACCAACATCAGGCATCACAAAGAAATCTTTTTCTTCGCCTGAAGAGGTGATAAGTTCAATACCTTTATCCGTTAAATCTATCTGGTTATTTTTTTCATCAATGACGAAGTATAATTCTGCATCACAAGTCGGCATTTCTTTCTGCTGATCCTGCAAATAGTAATTTTCCGACTTCATTAATAGTTGCTTGTTGCCCGGCTCACTTAAAAATTTAATCAAGGCTGTATTTTTTGGTAAGCCTCTGTGAGCACGCAATAAAGCTAAGCCACCTTCACCTTCTTTATAGCCTGTTTTTCCTTCAGCAATTAGTTTCTTAGCATCTAATAAAAATTGTTGCGTAACTCTTTTTTGTGTGGTTACCAAACGCTCAATTCTTGGTTTTAATTCCAGGAACATCTGGTCTTCGCCTTTAGGCACCGGACCGGAAATAATCAAAGGTGTTCTGGCGTCATCTATCAAAACTGAATCGACCTCATCGACCATCGCGAAATGCAATTTGCGCTGCACCTGCTCTTCAGCCGAGCGCACCATATTGTCTCGTAAATAATCAAAACCAAATTCATTATTGGTTCCGTAAGTGATATCCGCTAAATAAGCGTTCTTTCTGCCGTCTGTATGTGGTTCATGCTTGTCGATACAATCAACAGTCAATCCTAAGAAATTAAACAGCATTCCATTCCATTCAGAGTCACGGCGAGCTAGGTAATCATTGACCGTAACGATGTGCACACCGCAGCCAGCCAATGCATTCAGGTAAGCCGGTAAAGTAGAGACTAATGTTTTACCTTCACCGGTAGCCATCTCGGAAATTTTTCCACGATGCAATACGATACCACCAATTAACTGAACATCATAATGAATCATGTTCCAGGTAATTTCACCACCTGCAGCAGTCCATTTATTCGGATAAACGGCATCTTCACCTTCAATTTTTATGTTCGGATTTTTTACCGCTAAATCTCTGTCCAGCTGAGTTGCTTTTACGCGGATTAAATCATTGGTAGAAAAACGTCTTGCGGCCTCTTTCACCACGGCAAATGCTTCCGGCAAAATCTCATTCAATACTTCTTCAATGGCTTCGTCGCGTTCTTTTTTTAGCTTATCAACCTGTCCAAATATATTTTCTTTTTCTTCTAATTCTAATTCTTCCGTTTCAGCCTTTTCCGTCAGGGTGTTAATTTGTTGGTCAATTTCTGATAAATACTCTTTAATTCTGTATTTAAAATCCTGTGTTTTTTGGCGCAGTTCATCGTGCGTGAAGTTTTGATACGACAAAAAATGCTCGTTTATTTCAGCTACGATGGGTTCAACTGACTTTACGTCACGGTTTGATTTGCTGCCGAAAATTTTGGATAATCCTTTTTGTAAGAAGTCTAACATGATAATATTGTATAAATAGGTTGCAAAGTTAACATTTTACCCTAATTTTGAATGATAATAAAAGTGAAATCACTTACACTGTGCAAAAAAAGTTCCAAAGACAAAATGGCATTCCGTTTAAAAGGAGTTATTTTGCAGAAAAATCAGAAAATGCACATTTTATTACTTGGTTCTGGTGGAAGAGAACATGCTTTTGCCTATAAAATTGCACAAAGTGCAAAATGCTCGAAATTATTTATTGCACCCGGAAATCCGGGAACTGCAGCATTGGGTGAAAATGTGCCTGTCTCAGCTACTGATTTTCCTGCTGTAAAAGCATTTGTACTTGAAAATGCTGTTAAAATGTTGGTTGTCGGTCCTGAAGCACCTTTGGTAGACGGCATTTTTGACTTCTTTGAAAAAGATGCTGCATTGAAAGACATTCCTGTAATTGGACCTTCAAAAACAGGTGCACAATTAGAAGGCAGCAAGGCATTTTCTAAGGCATTTATGATGCGACACAATATTCCAACGGCAGCCTATAGTGAATTTACACAAGCCAATCTGGAAGATGGATTGCAATATATTGATACTCAAAAAACACCAATTGTTTTAAAAGCAGATGGTTTAGCAGCCGGAAAAGGCGTGTTGATTTGTCAAACGATAGAAGAAGCAAAAGCCGAATTCCGAGAAATGCTGGATGGGAAATTTGGAGATGCCAGTTCAAAAGTGGTGATTGAAGAATTTATGGATGGTATTGAGTTTTCCGTTTTTGTTTTAACAGACGGAAAAGAGTATAAAATTTTGCCGACAGCTAAAGATTATAAACGTATTGGCGAAGGCGATACCGGTTTAAATACAGGTGGAATGGGTGCCGTTTCGCCACCAGCTTTTGTTACTGACGAGATGATGCAAATTGTGGAGGAAACTATTATAAAACCAACTATTGAAGGATTTCAGCAAGATGGAATTGTGTATGTAGGTTTTGTGTATGTAGGTTTGATGTACTTAAAAACCGGTGAGTTGAAAGTGGTAGAATACAATTGCAGAATGGGTGATCCGGAGACGGAAGCCGTTTTTCCGCGATGGAAAAATGATATCATTGATTTGTTTGAAAAAACCGTGAATGGAGAACTTGCATCGGTAAATATAGAAATTGACGACCGTGCTGCAACGACCATCATTCTGGCAAGTGGCGGCTATCCGCAGGATTTTGAAAAAGGAAAAGTGATAACGGGAATTGACGAAGTAAAAGATTCATTCGTTTTTCATTGCGGCACTAAGTTAATTGCACACAAAGACACAGAGAATTCAAAAGAAGAATATGATTTGGTCACCAACGGTGGCCGGGTTTTAGCAGTTACGTCATTGCATGCAGACTGGAAGAAAGCGATTGAACTTTCGAATGCAAATGCTGCAAAAATTAAGTTTGAAGGCAAATATTACCGAAAAGATATTGGATTTGATTTATAAAAAAATCCCGCTTTTTAAGCGGGATTTTTTTGTTCTTTCACATCGTTCAGAATAACAGTAATTGTATTAATCAATAATCAGCATCGCGTCTCCGTAGGAAAAGAAGTTGTATTTTTTCTGAATGGCAATTTGATAAGCTTCCATCGTTAAATCAAATCCTGCAAATGCAGAAACCATAATAATTAAACTTGATTTTGGAACGTGGAAATTGGTAATCATGCAATTTGCAATATTAAAATCATACGGCGGATGAATAAACAAATTTGTCCAGCCTTCCATTGGTTTTAATAAACGCTCTGCAGATACTGCAGTTTCCAGAGAACGCATAGATGTTGTTCCAACGGCACAAACATTTTTACCACGTTGCAATGCTCGGTTTACAACCTTAGAACATTTTTCATCTATTTTGAAATATTCAGCATCCATTTTGTGTTTAGATAAATCTTCCACGTCAATAGAACGGAAAGTACCTAAACCTATATGTAAGGTTAATTCAGCAAAATCAACACCTTTTATTTCCAGGCGTTTCATCAATTCTTTGCTGAAATGCATACCTGCAGTCGGCGCGGCAACTGCACCTTCCTGACTGGCAAAAACAGTTTGGTAGTTTTCTTTGTCTGATTCTTCAGGTTCTCTTTTGATGTATTTTGGTAATGGTGTATTACCTAATTTATCTAATACGGCTCTGAATTCTGCATCAGTGCCTTCAAATAGAAAACGGATGGTTCTTCCTCTGGAAGTAGTATTATCTACCACTTCAGCCACTAAATCGTCATCACCAAAGTATAATTTATTGCCTACACGGATTTTTCTTGCCGGATCAACCAAAACATCCCAAAGACGCAAGTCATGGTTGAGTTCTCTCAATAAGAAAACCTCAATTTTAGCACCTGTTTTTTCTTTAGTGCCATACATACGCGCAGGAAATACTTTAGTATTGTTTAATACCATTACATCACCATCGTCAAAATAATCCAGTATGTTTTTGAACATTTTATGCTCAATTTTACCGGATTTACGGTGTACTACCATTAATTTACATTCATCACGTTGCTTGGACGGATACAATGCAATTTTTTCTTTTGGTAATTCGAAGTCAAATTGTGAAAGTTTCATCGTAGTTGTTTATTATTTTACGGAATAATAGCTTAGGAGGCTTTAATTGCGCTGCAAAGATACTTGTAAGATTACCAAATTGCAAACGACAAATATTTTTATTTGATTAAATTTTGTAGGTTTGTTGTATGCGTCATTTATTCCGCGTTTTAGGTGAGACTTTGAAATTAACTTTACAGCAATTGTGGCTGTATAAGCTGCGTACATTTCTGTCTTTATTCGGTATTACAGTGGGTATTTTCAGTATAATTGCCATACTCACATCGGTAGATGCACTCAAAAACAATATAAACCAATCTATAAATAGCTTAGGTGACAACGTACTTTTTGTGAATAAGTGGGCCTGGACTTTTGACGGACCAAGCGATTATCCCTGGTGGAAATATTTTCAGCGACCAAATGTAAAGTTTGAAAACTATAAGTATGTGCAGTCAAAATCAAAATTAGCAGAATACGTTACGTATGAGTTGAATCCGAGAATACCACCGGAAGTTTCCTATAAAGATAAAAAAACACACAAGGCTCAAATATCTGCGGTAGCGGATAATTACGGTAAGGTTTTTCAGTTGGATATTGCACAAGGCAGGTATTTATCTTCTATGGAAGTCGGTAATGGTTTAAACGTTTGTGTCATTGGTGGTGATATTTCAGACAAAATATTTAAAAATATTTCTGATCCTGTTGGTATGGAATTACGGATGGGTGGTAAGCCTTTAACTGTTGTTGGTGTTATTGCCAGAAAAGGAGAAGATTTACTGGGTTTTAATTATGATAAGGTCGTAATTGTCCCGCTCGATTATTATACGCGTAATTTTTCTGTAGATGAAAATCAGATTGACAGAACATTGGAAATTCGTTCCAAACCTGGCGTTGGTTTAGAGGAATTAAAACAGGAACTGATAGGAATTATGCGAGCTGCACGAAAATTACGACCTACACAGGAAGATAATTTTTCGGTCAATCAGTTAAGCGTCATTGCAAAAGGATTTGACAGTGTTTTTGATTCACTCGGAATGGTAAAATGGGTGATTGGTGCGTTTTCGTTAATTGTAGGTGGTTTTGGTATTGCCAATATTATGTTTGTCAGCGTCACGGAACGAAAAGCAATCATTGGAATAAAGAAAGCACTGGGAGCCACGCGTTCTGATATATTACTCGAGTTTTTGCTGGAAGCCATCTTTTTATGCATGATGGGTGCTGTTGTCGGACTGGCTCTTGTGTATGTAATGTGTTATTTTGCTACAGATGCCACCGGAATGGAATTCAAAATCGGTGCTTTAAATGTTGCCATCGCATTTGGAATTTCCTTTGTACTTGGAATTCTGGCTGGAATTATTCCGGCTTATTTAGCAGCAACCATGGATCCCGTGGAAGCAATCAGAAGTAAATAGAAAAGTAGTAAGTAATAAGTGGTATGTAGTAAGATCTTTTCAGATTCTCTAAATCATTAATTCTCCAATTAAAACCGGCTGCACATGTTCTTTCTGACAAACAATAAAACCAGCTTTATTAGAAAGCGCAGCAATTTGTTCTAAAGAAAAACCACAAGTCAATGCAAGTGAAGCAACAGCTATTACAGCATCACCGGCACCGCAAACATCAGGTTTTTCTAATGTTGAATGTTGAGTGTTGGTTGATGAATTATTTACATCAGAAATAAAATTTCCTTCAGCACCTAATGTCACTAATAAGTTTTTAAAATTGATTTTTTGTTGTAAAACCTTAGAAATATTTTCCAGAGAATTGTCTTCAACTAATAACTCATCACTCATCGTTTTTAACTCATTAAGATTCGGTTTGAATAAATCAACATCCTTATATAAATGCCAATTCTCAAATTTCGGATCCACACCAATCAATAAATTATGTTGTTTCGCAATGGATAAAATTTCCGGAATTACAGCTGCATTCAACACACCTTTATTGTAATCCTGTAAAATAATAGCATGTGGTTTATGATTGGTAATGGCTGATTGGATATTCTTTAAGATAAAATGATTTACTAATTCAGGATATCTATTTTGCTCTTCCGCATCGAGCCGAAAGACAGGTTGGTTGTTCTGGAAAATTCGCAATTTCTTAGTGGTGTGTTGACGTGTATTGGTATGCACATATAAGTTTGTAATATCTTCCTGATGCAGCAATGCATAAATAGTTTTAGCAGCATCATCCTCACCAACTACGCCAACCAGATAGGGAATTGCTTTTAGTTTTTTGATGTTTAACGCTACATTAGCAGCGCCGCCTAGGTATTGTTTTTTTTCTGTGATATTTAAAACAGGTGTGTCTTTGTATTCCGGTGAATTTCTGTTCGATGATGTATACACAAATTCATCCAGCATAATATCACCAACGATTAAGATTCGCTTGTTTTCAAATTTAGATAAATCGAGGTTTAGCACATCACGAAAATAAGAAATAAAAAACAAAAGACCTCGTAGGTTTTAACTACGAGGTCTGTATGCTAAATCATGCCACGATAATCGTGGCATGATGTTATGCTAATTTCGCCAATGCATTCTTCACTCTGGTGAATGCTTCAATCAAATTTTCTTCAGAAGCAGCATACGAAAAACGAATACATTCAGGTGCGCCAAAGCCGGTGCCGCTTACTGCTGCCACATGTCCTTCATGTAATAAATACAAGGCTAAATCGTCTGCATCTTTAATAGGTTCGCCATTAAAATCTTTTCCGAAATAAGCACTAACATCCGGAAATACATAAAATGCACCAGTTGGTATATTGCATTTTACATTTGGTATTTCTTTAAGCATACCCAATACTAAATCTCTTCGTTTTTGAAAAGCTTCTCGAAATGCATAGGTTGGTTGCTGATCGCCTAAAAGAGCTGTAATTGTTGCATGCTGCGCCACAGAATTTGTTCCTGAAGTGATCTGACCTTGAAGTTTATCACATGCTTTTGCTATATATGCAGGTGCTGCCATATAGCCAATTCTCCAGCCGGTCATGGCATACCCTTTTGCCTGTCCGTTGACCACAATGGTTCTGTCTTTCATAGATGGAAACTCAGCTATGGAAACATGTTTTCCCGCATAGTTAATGTGTTCATAAATCTCATCAGAAATAACATACACATGCGGATGTTTTTCAAGTACTGCTACAAAACCTTCCAGTTCTTCGCGTGTATAAACTGCACCGGTTGGATTGCTTGGAGAAGAATACACCAGGAATTTTGTTTTTGGTGTGATGGCTTTTTCCAATTGTTCGGCAGTTATTTTAAAATCAGCATCTACCGTTGTCGGAATATAAACCGGTGTTGCGTTGCATAATTTTACCTGTTCAGGATAGGAAACCCAGAATGGTGCAGGAATAATTACTTCATCACCTTCATTTAAAAAAGAAATAAAAACATTCGCCAACGATTGTTTGGCACCAGTAGACACTACAATATTTTCCGGTTTATAATCCAGGTTGTTATCGCGTTTTAATTTCTCGCAGATTGCCTGTCTCAAATCAAGATAGCCGGCAATCGGTGAATATGAATCATACTTACCACTGTCAATTGCTTGTTTAGCTGCTTCTTTAATGTGTTTAGGTGTCGTGAAATCAGGTTCACCCAGAGATAAGCTGATTACGTTAACACCTTTTGCAGACAATTCTCTGCTTAATTGAGCCATTTTAATCGTGGCGGATTCTGATACTCGGTTGAGTGTGTCGGAAGTTGGTAGCATATATTCAATATTTCTACAAAAATATTGAATTGCCAATTGTAATATTACAAAGATGTGTTATGTTTAATTAAACAAAAAAGTTCTCCGTTTGGAGAACTTTGTATTTTATAAGTATAGAAGATCTTATTTTTCTACTATTCTGCCGGCTCTGCAATAACGTGCATTCCAGTATGCTTCACTCAAAGAGCTTACTGTAACACCTTTTGAAGAACAGGAATGTGTGAATTTGCCGTCTTGTAAATAAACACCTACATGCGAGATGCCATATCCTTTGATGTTGAAGAAGATCAAATCACCTTCTTTTAATTCTTCTCTGTCTACATATTCTGTTAAATCGGCTAATTGCTTAGACGTAGCATAGGAATCAGAACACTCATTCATTAATTTAAAAACATAGTTGGAGCAGTCGATGCCTTTTTCACCTTTTCCACCGTAACGGTAAGGTGTGTACAACCATTTAAAAACATTAGCATACATACCTAAATCTGTTGCTTTGTATACATTGACGCCAACTTTTTGGAAAAAATCAGAAAAGGCATCAGCGTCTATGTTTTTTTGCTGACAGATTTTTTCAAGCATGGTGCAAAATCCACCGCTCGCATAACTGTTATTGGTGAAAATGAAAATAACTAATAATAAGGATAGTACTGCTTTTCTCATCGAAAGTAAAAATAGGGATTTTGTAACATTGAACGGTAATTGTATAAGACTACAGGCGGTTAAAAACTTGTTAAAAAGAAAAATAAAAAATACAATATGTTGGTTTTCTTTTTTTTATGTAAAATTGAATGCTTTTTTAATACATTTCCCTAAACAAAGATTAAGTAATTTAAAAACTGCATTAAATAATTATTAATCCAATGCATGCATTGGATTATTTAGGCTAACTTTAGTTCAAATTAAACTTCAACGATATGGCAACTGCAAAAAGTAAATTAATTGGTGGTAATTTCCTGTTTTCAGAAACAGATATAAAAGATGTGTTTATTCCGGAAGAATTTACAGAAGAACAAAAAATGATCTGGCAAACCGTTCATGATTTCTGTATGAAAGAACTGCATGGTTTGGGTATTGAACGCGTTGCATTAATGGATGCAGAAAAAGACAGAGATCAGGTAATAGCGTTATTTAAAAAAGCCGGCGAGTTAGGTTTGTTCGGTGTTTCTATTCCGGAAGAATACGGTGGCATGGGATTGGATTTTAATACAGGTTTACTGTTTACAGAAGCACTGGCATTAGGCTTATCCTTTGCAACTACAGTTGGTGCTCAGGTGTCTATTGGTTCTTTGCCGATTGTATTTTACGGAACACATGAACAGAAAGAAAAATATTTACCAAAAATTGCAACCGGCGAATATGCTTGTTCTTATGCTTTAACAGAACCAAGTTCCGGTTCAGACGCTAATTCTGCAAAATCGCAGGCAGTGCTGAACGAAGCAGGTACACATTATATACTGAACGGCCAAAAGATGTGGATTACCAATGGCGGCTTTGCTGATATCTTTATCATCTTTGCTAAAATAGATAATGATGAACGTTTGTCTGCATTCATCGTAGAAAAAGATTTTGGTGGAATTGAAATAGGTAAAGAAGAAAAAAAGATGGGTATCAAATCGTCTTCAACCGTTCAGTTGTTCTTCAATAATGTGCCTATTCCTAAAGAAAACTTATTAGGAGAAAGAGGCAAAGGATTTAATATGGCTTTGAATATTTTGAATAACGGTCGTATTAAAATCTGTGCCGGTGGTGTGGGTGGAATCAAGTTTGGTGTTACGAAATCTGTTGAATATGCTAATCAGCGTATTCAGTTCAACCAGCCGATTGCACAATTCGGCGCGATGAAATATAAAATCGGACAAATGGCCATGCTGGCATTCGTAAACGAATCAGCTGCCTACAGAGTTGGAGCTGAGGTCGACAAAAAGTACAAAGAATTGCTGGCAAATGGCGCAACTGAAAATGATGCGAAAATAAACTCTATGCGTGAATATGCAATAGAGTGCGCCATTCTGAAAGTGCAAGGTTCTGAAGCAGTTTGCTGGGCAGCCGATGAAGCAATACAAATTCATGGCGGTATGGGTTATTCCATGGAAACAGGTGTATAGATTGCTTATCGTGATGCACGTATTACAAAAATCTACGAAGGTACCAACGAAATTAATCGTATGCTGGCGCTGGCGGAATTTTATAAACGTGCTTTTGTTACCAAGGAATTGAAAATTAATGATGCCATGAAATCGATTCCGAAAGGAATAGCACAGAATTTCAATCCGTTTAATAATGGCTTTTTGGCAGATGAAGAAGAAATCGTGTCAAACTTAAAATCGGTGTTTATGATTATTACCGGTGCTGCAGGCCGCAAGTTAAAAACGAAATTAGAACACGAGCAGGAAATTGTAATGAACCTGGCAGATATTATGTCTGCTGCGTTTATGGCAGAATCAGCATTATTGCGCGTTAAAAAATTAAACGCAGATAAAACCACAGATAAAGAGCAATTAAAAACAAAAATCAAGATGACACAGTTGTATGTCTATGAGGCATTGGAAATTGCACGTAAAGCAGCTGATAATGCCATTGACAGTTATGCAAGTGGTGTAGAGAAATTTACGATGAAACGCGTGGTAAATTCGTTGTTAAAAAATTACGATATCAATCCTAAAGACACACGACGTGCCATTGCTGATGTGGTGATTGCTGCCAATCAATATCCGTTTTAAAGACATATCACGGTTTTCGTTGCATAATAGGTGCTAACTATAAACAGACCTGAATATTCAGGTCTGTTTTTTTTCTCCAAGCTGTCAGAATTGTCATAATATTGATATAAAATCGGAAAAAGTCCGATTTTAGTGTGTTTTATTTGCAATTAATTGGTAAATATTTTGATAATAATCGGAAAATTTCCGATTATTGTGTTTTAAATTTACAACATGGTTTTTAGTAGAAAAGTAAAAGAGTATACAGAAGCTCCAATTACACATAATATAGTTGCAGAAATGCTTCCTGAATATAATCGTCCAAACGACAAAATTAGCGAACTGATAAAAAGCGGTGAGTTAGTATCTATCAGAAGAGGCTTATATATTCCGGGTCCTGAAACAGATTTGCCGGTGCCAAATATATTGCTGATTGCAAATCACCTGAGAGGTCCGAGTTATGTTTCTTTAGAAACTGCATTGGCCTTTTGGAATATGATTCCTGAACGTGTTTACGAAATCAGTTCGGCTACCTTAAAAACCACTAAAAATTATACAACGGCTGTCGGTCGGTTTAGTTATATACATTTAGCTGCACCTTATTATTCATTCGGTATTCAAAGTGTAAAACTCACTTCGCAACAAACAGCTCTGATAGCTTCTCGCGAAAAAGCACTTTGCGATAAAATAATACTAACACCAGGCATTTTGCTCAGAAGTATAACACAAACGCAGGATTTTTTATTAGATGATATGAGAATGGATGCAGAAATACTGCGTACCTTAAATATTTCTACCATTCATTCTTGGTTAGAGGATGCACCCAAAAAAAGCAGTTTAAAAATGCTCATTAAAACACTTGAACACGTATGATAAAAGATTGGATAGCTGAATATAAACCAACAAACGAAGAGGAGACCTTGTCGGCATTGCGCGAAATTATGCAGGAAATAGCTTTAGCTGGATTATCGCGTACCGATTTTTTTGAAAAAGCAGCATTTTATGGTGGGACAGCACTTCGTATTTTTTATGGTTTAGATAGATTTTCAGAAGACTTAGATTTTTCTTTTCTGGAAAAAAATTCCGATTTTTCTTTGGAGCCATATTTTGCCGCTATCGTTACAGAATTTGAAGCAACAGGAATAAAAGTAAGCATTCGAGAAAAAAATAAAACAATAAAAACAGCTGTAGAGTCTGCGTTTTTAAAATCAGAAACAATTTGGAAAGAATTAGTTTTAGAAGATATTGTAAAGCAGGCAGGTATCCAATCCAATAAATCTGTTAAAATAAAAATTGAAGTAGATGTTGAGCCACCGCTTGGTTTTGAGACCGAAGAAAAATTATTAATTCGTCCGTTTTCATTTTATGTGAAATGTTTTAAACTTTCGAGTTTATTTTCCGGAAAATTGCATGCCTTATTGTTTAGAAAATGGAAAAGCAGAGTGAAAGGTCGAGATTGGTATGATTTTGAATGGTATATCAGAAAAGGAATTCCGCTTAATTTGCAACATTTCTTACAAAGAGCTAAAAATACCGGCGACTGGCAAAAACAGTCAATCAGTGAGCAACAAGTTTTACAACTGCTAAAAGATAAAATCGATATTATTTCAATCGATAAAGTGAAAGACGATGTAGTTCGATTTATTAAAGAGGAGAAAATACTTGAAATTTGGAACCAAAACTATTTTAGAGATTTAATTAAAAACATAAAGTTTGAAAAATAAATGAAGACAAACTTTATTTCTCCAATTCCTTGCCAAAATCATCCAGGGCAACAGTCACTTGCTCTATCACTTCACTAAATGCTTTGAGTTGCTTCGGACTTAACTTTTCTGTGATTTTTTTCTCTAAATCAAATACTGTTTTTAAAGCTATTTTCCGTAGTTTTTTTCCTTCCGGTGTGAGAAAAACCAATACCTTTCGCTGATCGTTTTCATCTTGTTTCCTCGAGATAGCACCATTTTCTTCCAAAGTATTCAAGGTGCGTGACAAACTATTAGGCTCCATTCCAATACGTGGAGCAATTTTTGTAACCGGTACACCTTCTTCTTCATATATTGCCATTAATATAAATGCCATCGATATGGTGCCGTTATACAGCAATGCTTTGTCGTTAAATACCTTTGCAATGCTCAGCCACGAGGTACGCAGGTGGTACAATACCATTTTATCGGCTGCTTCCTGAAATAAATCCATAGGCTAAAAATAAAAAATAAACTGGCATTTAGTATCTTGTAGTACCAAAAAAATGAATGCACGCATTGAAATATATCTGAAAGCCTATAATTTGGTTCAACTTACCGGATGGTTCCTGGCTTTAGTTAGCTTGCCGTTCAGTTTTATGCTGTCTTTTTATACCGTTTGTTTTGTGCAGATTTTATCACTGCTTGAAATTTTCCATTCCTATAAAAAATGGAATAATTCTTCACCTTTATTATGTTTTATTCAGATAGCTGCACGTTTGTTCATTTTGTTTTTTACCTATTTATTGATCTTTTTTACCATATTTAAAGAAATTCTGTTCTTTTATACAGTTGTGTACAGTATGCTGTTAGCATGGTTTATTGCAGAAATCATCAGGTATGCCTATTATGTATCAGGTATGTTTAATGTGCAAGGTAAATTAATAACCTGGCTGCGTTATTCAGCCTTTATTATCTGCTATCCGGTAGGTGTTATTGCTGAATTTTTTATCATGTACACGGTGTTTAAATATGATGATCTGCTTAGTATTAAAATACTTATGATTATTGTTGCGCTTGTATATTTGTATTTCTTTCCAAAATTATATCTTCATTTATTTAAACAACGTAAATTGAAATTAATTCATTAAAAGATTCTCATTAATCACTACTCAATTTTAATCCATGAACGATTACCTTCAAAACGCTACACTTAGAACATTATTGAAAACATTGAAAATTCCGGTACCGGTGCCGCCTATTTTGAAACGCAACCTTCAACCGTATTCAGATAATGAAATAAAAGCTAAGAAAATTGCCGTAGCAGGAAAAGAAAATGCATTTCTGCAAAATTTACAAAAGGAATTTCATGCAAAAACGGATAACACAACCATTTATGATGAACATATGGATGGCTTGTTACTCAGCTGTATTGGAATGCAAACGATAGAAGATCTGGAAGATTTGTATACGACTGTAAAAAATACAGTTTCCAAAATTAATGCAAACGGACGAGTCATAATTATTTCCAGAACGGAAGAAATAACAGCACTTTCATCTGCCGTACAGAAATCTATTGACGGATTTACACGCGCATTATCTAAAGAAATTGGCGGAAAAAGTGGTATTACGGTCAATCAGCTAAAGATTACCAATAACAACGTCATGCCGGTTGAAACAGCCAATGCTGCCTTCTTCTTTTTGAGCGATAAATCATCTTTTATCACCGGACAAGTGGTTGAATTAGGAAACTCCTTTTCAAGTCCCTTTTCATCACCTGAAAAATTATTAAAAGATAAGATTGCAATCGTAACAGGTGGAGCACGCGGTATTGGTGCTTCCGCAGCCAGAGTATTGCACAGAGAAGGCGCAAAGGTAATTCTGGTAGACGTTCCGTCTGCAAAGGAAGATGCCGAGAAACTCGCTTTGGAAATAAATGCTGATGTCATTTTGGAAGATATTACGGATCTGAAAGCAACGGCATTGATTCAGCAATATGTAATTAATAAATACAAAGGATTGGATATTCTGGTAAATAATGCCGGTATCACACGCGATAAAACCATCGCAAAAATGAGCATCGACCAATGGAGAAGCGTGCTGAATGTAAATTTAAAGGCAGTGGTGAATCTAACAGAAACTTTTATAGAAAAAGGATTTAATGAACATGCAAAAGTAGTCAGCTTGTCATCTATTTCTGGCATAGCCGGAAATGTTGGTCAAACCAACTATTCACTTACAAAAGCAGGTGTTATCGGATTTACAAAAGCTATTGCTGAAAAACATTCATCTGTTTTTGCCAATGCCGTTGCACCGGGTTTTATCGAAACAAAAATGACAGAGAATCTTCCTTTCTTTGTGAAAGAAGGAGGTCGAAGATTGTCAACGTTAAAACAAGGTGGATTGCCGGAAGATGTGGCGGAACTCATCGGGTTTTTAGCATCGCCATTATCAGATGGCATAAACGGTCAATGTGTAAGAGTTTGCGGAGGAAGTATGATTGGTGCTTAATACCCGTTTATTTGTATTTATTGGAACATATTTTTTATTTATCTCAGATTTTTGTAATATTACGGCATTATTAACACACTATATTCATAAATCCAATTTTATACAAAAATGTAAAATGGATTTTATCAAACAGAAACAACATTAAATTACACGAATCATGAAAAGATTTTTCATTATCGGTTTACTTGCAATTAATTCGTTAAGCATTTTTGCACAGGAAACCATGTCAACGAATAGTACACCTTCAGAAACAAAAGAACCCTTAAAATTACGTATCAGAAAAAATGTCATCAGGCCACTAGGTAAAGATTGGTATATCACGGTGAGTGGTGGATATGGAATTCCTTTTTTGGCCACTAATAAACGTTCTCCTTTAAAAGAAATCGGAGATAAGGATTGGTATCAGAAAGGCGGTGATTTGAGTGTGAAACCTTTGTTTGGAACTAATGGTGGTGGCTTTGCAATGAATGTTGGCTGGGGACACATGTTCAATAAACACATTGGGATTGATGTTACACACACAATAGCTTGGCATCCGGAACAGTTAGACGCACGTATTGATTTAGATAATTATTATGCTACTCAAAAAACCGGAACATTTGGTATTTATGTGGCACCGCATTTGATAATGCGTTGGGACAATGGTAAGCGTTTTGGTGTAACCGGTAAAGCCGGATTAGTATTACCTATTTTCGGAAAAACTACCACTAGAGCTTATATCCTGGATAAGCAGGGACGAATTATTGAAACATTAGGTGGCTTACCAATTTTACCAATTAGTATTCCGGGATTATTAGGGTTGGAAATTGAAATAGTGGGTAAGGCACATACATCTTACAATCCAACAGTCGGCGTAAGTGCTTCCATCGGATTTGATGTTAAGGTAAGTAAACGAGTAACTTTCTTCTCTGAAATCAGAGTTCAGGCCTATACGATCACGCTGAAAGAAACCATCTTTGATGAGTTTAAACAGACTTCTAAAATTAATGTACTGGGTATAAAATTAGATGCACCGGAAGGTTTACTGGCAATCCCAACAAACGTCGCCAATGTGGATGAAGCTCCGGAATTCCTTAAACATTACGTGTACAGAAAAGAAATCACGAACGAATCAAACACAGCACGTTATAACACAAAAAGTTTATTTACGGAGGATGGAATAGGTGCAGTTATCAGAGGATTAACGGGGCAAACCGGATTACCTACT
>JBIKPT010000002.1:0-56773 GCA_044357355.1 Chitinophagales bacterium | reverse complement strand
AAGCATTGCCGCTCTTGCAAAAGATTGTTTCCAACGATGTTTCTAAATTAGAAAGAGGTCAGGCTTTATATGGATATCTGCCGAATGAAACCGGCGGCATTGTGGATGATTTGCTCGTTTACCATTTAGATGATGGACATTACATGTGTGTGGTGAATGCCGGAAATATTGATAAAGACTGGGCGTGGTTTAATCAACACAATACAGAAGGTGCGGAACTGCACAATATCTCTGAGAATACCGCATTACTGGCCATACAAGGACCGAAAGCTGCTGAAGCATTGCAATCACTTACAGATGTAGATTTAGCTTCGATTCCATACTATCGTTTTTTGCGCGGCTGTTTTGCCGGCGTGGAAAATGTAATTATTTCTGCAACAGGCTATACCGGTGCAGGTGGTTTCGAATTGTATTTCAATAAAGCACATGCCGTAGATATCTGGAATAAAATTTTAGAAACAGGAAAGCCGTTTGGATTACAGCCCATCGGTTTAGGTGCACGTGATACCTTGCGTTTAGAAAAAGGTTTTTGTTTGTACGGCAATGATATCGACGACACCACTTCTCCTTTAGAAGCTGGCTTGGGCTGGGTCACCAAATTCAACAAAGATTTTATTGCTAAAGAAATTTTACTGCAACAAAAAGCTGACGGTTTAAAACATAAACTTGTTGGTTTTACAATGGTAGACAGAGGTATTCCGCGCGGTCATTATCTGATAAAAGATGCTAACGGAAATGAAATCGGACACGTCACTTCCGGTACTCAATCTCCAACATTAGGCTATGGTGTCGGACTTGGTTATGTAGAGACTGTTTTCAGTGCCGTTGATTCGGAAATCTATATCGATATACGCGGAAAATTACTGAAAGCAAAAGTGGTGAAATTGCCGTTTTTATAAACAACAGAAAGCATATATGCTAAAAAAAACGTTCAGCATTACGCTAGTTTTCACAGGAATAGTATTGGTACTTTTCTATATTGCATTATCATCCGGATGGTTTGGTAGTCCACAAGGTGTAGGCGGTAATTTTTGTGAAGATCCCGGAAATGGTCTGATATTGCAACCTGCTAATTCCTTTTCAAATATAGGTTTTATTCTGTCCGGAATTTCTTGCGCCTGGATATTAAGTCATCGTGATGTTAACCAAACAGGATTCTTTTTTAAGCATCCGTTTATTCCTTTGTTTTACTGTTTAATTACAGTTCTGCTTGGTCCGTGTTCTATGGCAATGCACGCAACAGAGACACGTATTGGTGGTTTGTTTGACATGAACAGTATGTATTTGTTTGGCTCATTTATGTTTGCATTTGCATTAGCAAGATATTACAACCTGAATTCGCTGGTTTTTATTTCCATCTATTTCATCAGTGTAATTCTTTGTAATATAGCCGGAACCTACCGCACTGTTTTTGGGTTTGATTTTTATGCCGGAAGTGCCGCATTTGGATTGGTCTGTTGTTTAGGTATGTTGTTTGAATATTTAAATCTTAAAAAAAACCGACCTGTTGTACAATTTAAATATGCCATTTTCTGTTCTCTCAGTTTTTTAATCGCATTTTTTGTTTGGCATTTTGGATGGGACGGACATTGTTTTTGTAACCCAACTTCGTTGTTTCAATGGCATGGCGTCTGGCATTTATTATGTGGTCTGTCAACCTTTTTTCTGTTCAGATATTATATAAGTGAAGAAATTCCACAATAATATGCATCGTTTATTATTTATCGTGTTAATTGGTATTCTCATTTCTTGTTCTAAAGAAAAACCAACACCTGTTGTATATGAACAATTGCAACCTACTTACGTCAGCCATCGTTATAAAGACAGACTTACTAAAGTTCAATTAGTTGCGAGAATTAATACTTTTATCTCAAATGCAGATAGTTTTATTCAGCCAAAATATGATGTTATTGTTTATAGGATTTTTTATAAAACACATGATTACCTGAATAACGAAATCACAGCCAGTGGATTGGTTTATATTCCTGAGATTGAACGCTATTTTTTACCTGTTGTATGTTATCAGCATGGTACCGCTTTTCAAAAGCAGGAAGTTTCTTCCATTGCTGCAGATATGGGTTATTATGTTCCATTTATTATGGCCAGTGAAACCGGAACTATTGTTTGTGCAGCTGACTATATAGGTTTGGGTTTCAGTGAAGGTATCCATCATTTTTATCATCCTGAAGAAGAAGCAAATGCCGTAGTAGATATGCTTGGAAGTGTACAGATTTTATTGAATAAAACGAATCGGCCGCTGACGTTTAATGCAGAGGTTTTTTTAATGGGTTATTCTCAGGGTGGACATGCCTCCTTGTCTGCACAACGAAAACTGGAAACAAAATATCCTTATCAGTTTAGTATAAAAGCAAGTGCGCCAATGGCAAGCTGGTTTGCATTAGAAAAATCTGCTCAATTAAATCCTCTTAAAGATTCAATTAGTTTTCCGTTTTCCAGTGCATATGCATTTTTAATTAACAGTATACAAACAACTCAACGGCCTTATGCCAACTTTAAAAGCATATTCATTCCGCCTTATGATTCACTTACTGCTGTATTGTTTGATGGAACGCGCACCATAGGCGAAGTCAGCACGAAATATCCTGATTATTTTTATAACACGTTGCAACCTTCATTTAAATATGAACTGCGCAATAATCCAAACAGTCTCTTTTTGAAAGCAGTTAAAAAATACGATGTAATAAATGATTGGGCACCCAAATCACCGACACATTTTTTTCATAGTAAAACAGATGAAATTGCATTTTATGACAACAGCGAAATTGCATACAACACTTTTTTACAAAAAGGCGGCAATGTATCGTTAATAGATATAGGAAATTATTCGCATTTTGAAGGAAACATTATTGCTATTGAAAAAGTAAGGGATTGGTTTTATCCGCTTATTAAAATCAAGCCATATTAATACTCTTCACGCTATTTAACATTCTTATCTGAACATCTCTTCTTTCAATGTGTTAATTTGTAGAATGAATTTTGGTGTTTTGGATAAAAGCTTTTTTTTAGCAACAGCAATATGCTGTATTTCTTTTTTTGCCGATGCTCAAAATTCCGTTCCTGTTTTTGATTTTACAAAATACGAAAACAGAATACTGCACAAAAATGATACACTGTATATTGTAAATTTCTGGGCAACCTGGTGCAAACCATGTATACAAGAATTACCAATTTTTGAAAAAGTTGCACAAACCTATACACAACAACCTGTAAAAATAATTTTAGTAAGTCAAGACGCCAAAACACGTGCCGTTCAGGTAAATGATTTCCTGCAAAAAAACAAGTATACTTCAGAATCATTTATTTTATCTGCCGGAAATCCAAATGTATGGATAGATAAAATTGACTCGAATTGGTCAGGTACAATTCCCATGACTTTATTTTATAAAAACAGAAATAAGATTTATTATCACGAAGGTGATTATGAAACGTATGATGAACTCGAAAAAATTATTCATTCTAAATTATAAATTATGCAAAAATTATTCTTTACAGTAATGGCCGTTATTGGTTTATCTTTTTTATCAACCGCACACGAAGGCTATCATGTCGGTGATGCTGTTTCTGATTTTTCTTTAAAAAACATCAATGGCAAAAATGTGTCTTTAGCGGATTATCCGGATTCAAAAGGATTTATTATTACGTTCACCTGTAATCATTGTCCTTATTCTGTAGCCTATGAAGACAGAATTATTGCATTAGATAAAACATATGCTGCAAAAGGATATCCTGTCATTGCTATTAATCCGAATGATGCCGTGCAATATCCGGATGATGATTTTAAAAGCATGCAAACACGTGCAAAAGACAAACAATTTACGTTTCCATATTTGCACGACGAATCTCAGGCGGTGGCGAAAAAATTTGGTGCCTTGAAAACACCACATATGTATGTGGTACAAAAAGAAGGCGGGAAATTAATGATTAAATATATTGGAGCCATTGACGATAACTCGGAAGACGCATCAGCTGTGACAGAAAAATATGTGGAAAGTGCTGTGGATGCTTTACTAACTGGTAAACCTGTAGCTGTGGCGAACACAAAAGCTATCGGCTGCGGAATTAAATGGAAAAAATAAACAGAAAAAATAACACGATAAAAGTCCGAAGTATACAACTCGGGCTTTTGTTTTTAATTAAACAAATCATTCATTACTGCTGAGTAGTAGATTGCAGGTAGCATTATTCATTTTTTTATGAGTAGTTTTGCCGTTTATTAAGAATATTATGTTGCCAATAAATTATTTATACTGGATTTTTAAGCCGCTGTTAAAGCTCACCTGGAAAACGGCTTATACTATCCGGTTTATCGGTAAAGAAAATATTGATTTTAAAAAACCCACCTTAATAGTTGCCAATCATACGAATGCTGTAATAGATCCGATTGCCATTGCTGTAAATGTAAAAAGAGGTATTTTTTTTCTGGCGCGCGGTGATGCTTTCGCCAATAATTTTCTGAAATGGCTGCTTTGGCAATATCATATTATTCCTATTTACCGAAAAGAAGAGTGCGATGATAATCTCGAAAAAAATCAGGAAACCTTCGGAAGAATGTTTGAATTGTTTGACAAAGCAAGACCTGTTTTAATTTTCAGCGAAGGCAAATGTATTCAGGAAAAAACCATTCGCAATTTCAGAAAAGGAACAGCGCATATTGCGATAGATTATGCCAATGAAAAACAGGATTTGAATAAACTTCACATTCAGCCAATTGGCTTAAACTACCATATTTATAATAAGTTTCGTGCTGATTTAATTATAAATTTTGGTGCTTCTTTTACTTTGCAGGATTTGAATTTACAAGACATCAACAGTAAAGAAAGTATACAGCTGATTACAGATAAAACACAGGAAAAATTAGCTGAATATATGATTATTCAAACAGAAGCTGATTTGTACGGAATGGAAATAGCTGCAGAAGAAATAATCGGTAAAGAGTTGGCGCAGCAATTTAAAAACAAAACTGATGTTGAAAATTTATTTGATCTGCGCGCACATATCACCAAACAATTAGCGCATCATTATACTACACAAAAAGAAACATTTTTAGCTTTCAAAAACGAATTGACACAATTAGAAAATAAATTATCGGATTTACAAATTCCGTTGAACGTTTTTAATAAAAACGCTGCAAATTGGATTTTATTAAGTGTTGCTTTGTTTCTTAGTTTTCCGGTATTTCTTACAGGATTATCCTTAAATGCAATTCCGTTCTTTCTGCCAAAAATTATTGTAAAAAAGAAAGTAAAAAATCCTGTTTTTGAAAGTACTGTTCGTGTGGTGGTTGGTATGTTTTTATTCCTTTTTCTGTATATTTTTTATTTCTTTTTCTTTCCAGTGTTTTTTGAATTTGAATCAGAAACCAACTTGCAAAAAATTGGTGTAGGTATCGGTGGTGTTGTATTTGCCTACTGCACAGGTTTATTTGCCTATTACTGGTATCAATTATTCATATCGGTAAAAGGATTTTTCATGTTTATACTGTTGGAAAAAAATCAGAAAAACAAAATACAAGACCTGCATAGATCCTGCAAAGATTGGTTGTTGACGAATTTATCTTAATAATTAATTTTCAATTTCCTTATTCAGAAATTCCATCAACTCCTTCACATAAGCTGCTGTAAAATTAAATTCAATGCCTGCTGCTTTATACATTTCAGGAATGGATTTGGTATAGCCTAATTTCAAGGCATTTTTATAATCCTCTACCGCTTTGTGTTTGTTTTGCTTGTAGTTGCGCCAGACCGCAATCGCACCTAGTTGTGCAATTCCGTATTCTATGTAATAAAACGGCACTTCAAAAATATGCAGTTGCTTATGCCACATGGTTTTTCTGAAATCAGCATACGGATTGTAGTCAATCACATCACTGCTTAATTCTTTATGCAATTCTTCCCATTTATTCTCGCGTTCCTCATTCGTGTGGTTTGGATTTGTATAAATCCAGTGCTGGAATTTATCAATCAGTGCAATCCATGGCAGCATCGTGATAATGCCTTCGAGATGTGTTTCTATCGCACGTTTTTTATCTGCTTCGTTATAAAAAGCATCGAGTCCGTCAAACGTCATCAGCTCCATACTCATCGATGCCAGTTCTGCCATTTCAGAAGAAATTTCCTGATCGAAATTATACGGCAGCGTGCGCATCAAAAAGGAATGCACGGCATGTCCGGCTTCGTGTACCATAGTTTCTAAATCGCGGTGCGTGCCTGCAGCATTCATAAAAATAAATGGAACACCGATTTCCGGCAAGGTCATGTTATAACCACCAGGCGCTTTGCCTTTGCGCGAATTCAAATCCAGGTAGTTCATGTTGTTCATAATGGAAATGCATTCCGCAAAAAATGAATCTACGTCATCCAGACATTTCACCGATTTCTCAATAAGTTCTTCCTGAGTAGTAAAAGGTTTCAGTGCTGGTAAATTTTCAGCGTCTACCTCTAAATCATAAGGATATAAGTTTTCTACGTTGAGTTGTTGTTTTCTTTTCTGATGAATTTTTTGAACCAACGGAATTACTTCTGATTTTATTGCTTCATGAAATTGTTCACAGGCTTTTACATCGTAATCAAAGCGACCCATTTCTGCAAACATATAATCTCTGAAAGTAGAAAAGCCAGCATTTTGTGCTATCTGATGACGGATTTTCAGTAATTGAGAAAATAAATCATTCAGCTTTTCTCTGTCCTGAAAACGGCGACTGCTGATTTTTTCGTAAATTGTTTTGCGCAATGCTCTGTCCTGGTTTTGCAGAAAAACTCCAGCCTGTGGCAACGTATATTCATTGCCTTCGTGTTCTATGGTCATAGCGCCAATAATAGAACCATATTCCTGCGACAATAATTGTATTTGTTGTGACAACGGAATATTTTCTTCTCTGAAAAGTTTTAACTGCGATTGCAGATTTCTCAGATAGACAAAAAAGCGTTCCTGATCTAATTCATTTACAAAAGGAGAAGCTGCTACTTTTTTATTTAATTCATTTATCACCGTCATCCATTTCGGCATGATGTGTTCAATGAAGTTTTCATAGACTTTGGCGTGTGCTTCATCTTCCGTATCGCAGGTTTGACGAATATAACGCCAACGGTATTCCTCGTCCACCACGGCATCCGTTTCACTTCTGTCAGCCATCCATTTCAATAAACCGTCTTTATCTACAATTGCGCGGTACTGCAGTTCATCATAGTAAGATGCCACATCTTCCCAGGTATTGACAATTAAATCTTCGGAAAGGTAGTTTCGTTTATTTCTGGTAACAGTTTTCATAAATTCATCTTTATAAATAATAATTCCTTCAAGGTTTTGGAAACCTTGAAGGAATTATAGCTTGAAAATTAAACTTTATTTTTCGTCATTCTCGGTTTTGCCACATTTTGCTGGTGCACCGTCATATCTTTTGCCGGAGCTTTCGGTGTATGTGATGCTTCTTTTTTCACAACCGGTTTCGCTTCATCTGTTGCTTCTGATTTTTTGATTACATCTAAATCTTCCAGAATAGCATACCATTTAATTAACTTTTTAATGTCAGATACATTGACACGTTCTCTGTCAAAATTTGGCAAAATGGATGCTAAATAATTTCTCAATACATCATTTGCTGCATTCGCATCAACAGGTGCATTGGTTGATTTTTGATTTTTCATCTCAATAAGCACATCGAGCAATGGCACGGTATCGTTATCTGTGTAAATTGCAATGTTTTCTAAAGGAGAAAACATATGCTGGCGATTGGAATAAAATTTTTTGTTGGAACCGTCCAGTTCACTCAATATCAATCCATCATTTCTGTTGGCTACTACTCTTTTCAAGCCTGCAATGCCGGTTACGGCAATAATTTCTCTGAATTCCATAAACTAATTTTAGTCTACAAAAGTAGGAAAATGTTATGAATGAAAGAGAAAAAAGATGTTAAGAGGAAAAGTTATTCCGTAATCGTCACTTTTCCGGTATAAACATGTAATTCACTATTCTTTTCATATTGCAACTTTATGAAATACATACCTGATGTCAGCTTTTCATTAATAGTAACAAAAGATGAATTCCCGGAAAATTCACTAGAAAACAATTCTTTTCCGGTGATGTCATAGATTCCAATATTCCATTTATTCACCGAAATCTCTTTTGGTAGCTGAATGTTAAAATTTCCTGCAGAAGGATTGGGAAAAACAGATAGATTAGATGCTATTACTTGTTGCTTTATTCCGGTAATACGCTCATCGCATTCTATCAGGCTGTAACAAAAATTAGCAATATGTCGTTTGGTGCTGTCCAAAACATAAGGATTAAAAATAAGCGCCAATGGATTTGGACTGAAAAGTGCTTCTATATTTAATCCGCCAATAAACGGCACATGCGAATATCCAAGCCAGGATTGAAACTCACTACGCAATCCTAATTCTTTGTAACGATTATCTATTAAAAAACTGCCCATCAGTTTTGGCAACATGGGCAAATGAAACGGATGATCATAATTATATGGAACTATCGGGTCTGCGGTGCCGTGTTGTGACAAAATAGGCGGATAATTTCTGTTGGGTTGTATCCAGGCTGTATCCAGTATGGCTCCGGAAATATTAAGCATGCCTATAACATTTGCACCGCAGTATCTATTATCTAATAATGCCTGTGAATTGGGCTCTACCTGCAAAATCCATTGCTGATATTGTGGCGGCATCCAGGATAAACTATCCAAAAATAAGGCATGTAAAAAACTTACCGAACCGGCTGAAACACCGCCGATAATTACCTTACTATAATCAACTTTATACGGATTTCCGAAGTTAATGGTGGTATCCATTATACTGCAGGTCGCATCTCTAATATCTATCAAAGAACGACCTACCGCTTTAATCATACTTTCTTCTGACAACAAAACCAATGGATTGGCTTCTTCTCTGTATTCTAAGGAAATAACGACATAACCTCTTTTTACTAAATCAATTGCCAGCTCCACGATATCCGGACTTTTCTGATCTAATAAATCAATATAACCTCCACCATGTGCCAGCACAACGACTGGTCTGTTTGATACCGTATCATTTTTTGGTTGATAGACATCATATACCAAATTCTGCCATCTTCCGTCACTGGTTTGTTTCCATGCATAATGGATATTATTGAGAATTGAATATTCAGCAAATACTTTATTCTTATATCTGCCATTAAAGCAATCCGTGGCCTTGCCTGATGTTATAATAAATGATAAATATATAATCGTGTAAATAACTCTTTGCATACTTTTTAGTTTATTTAAAAATACTAGGTTTTTCATTACTATTTACTTTCATTTACAACCAATGATGCATTCTTATCTTTTGTATATCTTTGATGAAGCAAAATGGAATTCAAATTACATTCTAATTATCAACCGGCAGGTGATCAGCCGAATGCCATTCAGCAATTGAGTGATGGTGTTATGCAAAACGAACAATACCAAACCTTGCTTGGTGTTACCGGTTCAGGAAAAACATTTACGATTGCTAATGTGATAGAGAAGACTCAACGGCCAACATTGGTCTTGTCTCATAACAAAACATTGGTCGCTCAGTTATACACCGAATTCAAAGAATTTTTTCCGGATAATAAAGTAGAATTCTTTACGTCATATTACGACTATTATCAACCAGAAGCCTACGTTGCCGTTACAGACACTTATATAGAAAAAGATTTGTCTATTAATGCAGAAATTGAAAAGCTGCGTTTAAGCACCACCACATCATTAATGAGCGGAAGACGCGATGTGATTGTCGTAGCATCTGTTTCTTGTATCTATGGTTTGGGAAATCCGGCTGAATATAAAAATCAAATAATCCGAATTACGAAAGGACAAACATTAAGCAGAAACACTTTTTTGTTTGATTTAGTTGGAATTTTATATGCACGCACTACGGCAGATTTCCAGCGCGGAAATTTTCGCGTGAAAGGCGATAATGTAGAAGTGTTTTTAGCCTATGCAGATTATGCTTATCGAATTACATTCTGGGGCGATGAAGTAGAAGAGCTGGAATCCTTCGATCCGGTATCAGGTAAACGCATCGAACAAATGAAAGACATCGCGATTTTTCCAGCAAATATCTATATTGCACCACGCGACCAACTGCCAACTATTATTAATGAAATACAGGATGAATTAAAAGAACACGTAGAATATTTTAATGCTACCGGTAAACAATTGGAAGCTAAACGTCTGGACGAGCGTGTAAATTTCGATTTGGAAATGATTCGAGAATTAGGCTATTGCAGCGGCATCGAAAACTATTCACGATTTTTTGACAGGCGAAATCCGGGCGACCGGCCTTTCTGTTTGCTGGATTATTTTCCGGACGATTTTTTACTGGTGGTGGATGAAAGTCACGTCACCATTCCGCAAATCGGTGGTATGTACGGCGGCGACAGAAGCCGAAAACAGAATCTGGTAGAATATGGTTTTCGTTTACCAAGTGCTATGGACAATCGTCCGTTAAATTTTTCGGAATTTGAATCTTTACTAAATCAAACCATTTTTGTTTCTGCCACACCGGCAGATTACGAGTTGATAAAAACGGATGGTGAATTCATCGAACAGGTAGTGAGACCAACCGGCTTATTGGATCCGCCAATTGATGTGCGACCAAGCATTAATCAGATTGATGATTTACTGGATGAAATTCAGAAAAGAATTAGTGTAGATGAGCGTGTACTTGTTACCACGCTGACCAAACGCATGGCAGAAGAGTTGGCAAAATATTTAACAAAACTCAACATCAAATGCAAATACCTGCACAGTGATATTGATACCATGGAACGTGTGGAAATTATTCAGGGATTGCGTTTAGGAGATTTTGATGTATTGATTGGTGTGAATCTTTTACGTGAAGGATTGGATATTCCGGAAGTTTCTTTAGTCGCTATTTTAGATGCCGATAAAGAAGGTTTCCTGCGCAACGAACGCTCGCTGACACAAACGGCTGGTCGTGCGGCACGTAATGCCAACGGCCTGGTCATTTTTTACGGAGACGTGATGACAAAATCTATGCAGCGAACCATTGATGAAACCAACCGTCGACGTGAAAAACAAATAGCCTACAACATCGAACACAACATGAAACCCAAAACGGTGTTCAGAAGTAAAGAAGAAATTTTGCACCGTGCTTCTATTTTAGATATACGCCAGCGACCGGAAACCAGAGAAGAACGCAATTATAAAGAACAAGTAGACAAAATGAATTTTGCTGCTGAAGCTGAAAGTGAATACATGACCAATGACCAGCTGGAAAAGAAAATTGCACAGTTGAAAAAAGCCATGCAGCGCGCTTCGCAACAAATGGATTTTATGGAAGCAGCCAGATTACGAGATGAGATGTTTAAATGGCAGGAAAAATTGTAAAGCTTCTTTATGGAAATTATATTTCTAATTGTTTTTCTCGTTGTTATCCTTTTATGGATAATTCGGTTTAAAAATTTATTTTCTATAAAAGATAAAAATAAGTATGAAGAATCAAGAGATAGTTTAATAGATGATCTTTTTGATTAATTGAAAAACCAAACAATCTTTGTGTTCTTTGCGAAGTAACTTTGCCTAACTTTGTGGTTATAATCAAAATAACCAACTATGCAAAAAACAATCCTCATTTCCGGTGCTAATTCCGGTTTAGGTTTCGAAGCCGCCAGACAATTGGCAAAACAAGGCCACGAAATAATTCTGTTGTGCCGCAATAAAGAAAAAGGCGAACAGGCCGTTGCAGATATCAAATCCTTTTCAGGAAACCAGAACATACATCTCTATACAGCCAATTTAGCCGTTCAAAAATCTGTGGAGACGGTTGCCACACAAATTAAAAAAGACTTCAGCAAACTGGACGTATTGCTGAACAATGCAGGTGGTGTTTTTTCCGATTTTCAGTTATCCGAAGACGGCATTGAAATGACAATGGCCAACAACCACTTTAATTATTTCTGGCTGACTTACTATTTGTTTGATTTATTAAAAGCCGGAACAGAAGCAAGAATCGTAAATGTTGCCAGTGATTCTCATTGTAGTGCAAAAAATATCGATGTGGAATCATTCTACAAAAAGAAAGGCAGATACTTTGTAATGAGCGCTTACGAGCAAAGCAAACTGGCAAATGTTTTATTTACTTATGCATTAGCTGAAAAAGCGAAGCCGTTTAATATTACTGTCAATGCCTTGCATCCTGGTTTTGTGTACACACCAATTGGCAATAAAAATGGAAATGCCTTTTTCGGATTCGTTTGGAATGCGGCTTCAAAATTATTTGGACTAACGGTAGAGAAAGGTGCCAGCTCGCATATTTATCTTGCAAGTTGCGGTGAGGTTAAAAATACAAGCGGTGAATATTTTCATAATTGCAAAGCAAAAAAATCATCTGCGATTTCTTATGATAAAAACATACAGGAAATATTGTGGAAAGAAAGTGAGCGTAAAAGTGAATTCTCATTCTTGTCATTCTGAACAAAGTGAAGAATCTTATTACATAAACTAATTCTTTAAAAGAATACAAAAACAAAACCCGATGTCTTATGACATCGGGTTTATTGTTTTCATCGCAAGTTTGCGATTACTTTTTTGCTGGAGCTTTTTTCGCTACCGCTTTCTTAGCTGGAGCTTTTTTCGCTACTGCTTTTTTCGCTGGAGCTGCCGCTTTTTTTGCTGGAGCTTTTTTCGCTACTGCTTTCTTAGCTGGAGCTGCCGCTTTTTTTGCTGGAGCTTTTTTCGCTACTGCTTTCTTAGCTGGAGCTGCTGCTTTTTTCGCTGGAGCTTTTTTCGCTACCGCTTTCTTAGCTGGAGCTGCTGCTTTTTTTGCTGCTGGCTTTGCGCTTGCTGTTTTCTTTGCCATTGTTTTTTATTTTGTTTTTTGTTTCATTTTTAAACAGTTGAAACTTTTCTGTTGGAGCACTTTATTATTTATCTGCAGATTGAAATACTCCTTTAACTATTCTGCAATATAAAAGTAATACAATATTCATTTTATACAATACCTGAGTTATTCATAAATGTTGATAATTGTGGATAACGTAAAACTCGCTTTTTTAGTCTTTAAAATCTTGTTCTTTCTTTTTAAATAAAAATGTTGTCAGGTATTTTTAGCGAGCTTGTTAACTCAAAAATTATTTTTACAGATTTTTTGTTTCGCTTGAAACTAGTAGTAAACAATAGTGTTTTGAAAGACAATCAGCAGTAATAAATTTTAAAAGCCTTATCTTGTATGAAAAGATTTCATTCAAATGTTGCGTCGTTTTCATTATTTTTTTCTGTAAAAAATATAGTGCTCTTCGCAAAATAAACGCATGTAAAAACAACAGATGTTTATTTCAGTGGATAAAATAAATCGCGTCAGTGAATGAAAAATATTTTTATCGCTGCGGATTTTTATAAACTTTCTTAAAACCAGAATCATTATAAATGCATGTAACAAAAAGAAAATGATGCAAGGACAAATAAAAAATAACTTCTTTTCTTGTATCTGGCATCATTCATTTTCTTATCTTTCGTGTGAAAATAAAACAGTGAAAAAGAAAATTATCCTATCCGTTTGTATCGTTATCAGCATTTTTTTAAGTGCCTGTTCATCTTGCAAGAATGAAAAAAATGATACTGAAAAAGTGGAGGCAGACAATATAAAAGAATCGTACAAAATGTTGCCGGGTGAGCAGCAAACTGTAATTGATCTGGTATACCAATGGAATTCATTACATGATAGTATACACATCGACAGTCTTGAAAATTATTATAATGATCCTGTTTTATTTTTTAAAAAAAGAATTCCTCGTCCATCCGTTCTGGCTTCTAAAAAATATAAAATAAAACATGCAGACACCTATCGCGAAAGAATTGTTGGTCGCATCGGTATTTATGCATCTGATACAGGCGACTATAAATGCGAGTTTTTGAAACTGGTAACTATCAACAGTAAACCAAATGTGTATCACTCTTATCTTATTTTTAAAAAACAAGCCGACAGCACCTGGCGTATTATTGTTGAAAGCGACAAAGAAGCAGACCTTCGGCCGGAGCTTGTTTCGCTGTTCGAAAATTTTCAGGAGAGTGAAAGTCTGTCTTCCGGTGACTTCAACGGCGATGGTGAAAACGAAGACCTGATTGTGTTGAAACCAGAAATGGACAGCAGTAAAAACTATTTAAGTACTGAAACAAAAATCTCATTTACGAATATGGATTTACCCGAAATTGTACTTCCAAATTGTGTCGGTGTAAATGTGTTGAATGAAAATGATGTCGACGGAGATGGTTCTGATGATTTTTCAATTGTTATAAAAAAACCGGATGGACAAGTTGGTGAAGTCATTTTATACAGCTTCAAACGAGGCAAATGGCAGCAACTGGCAACCTTCATCGCACCGAGTGAAGAGGTGTTTGAGGCTCGTCAAAATCTGATTGAGTTTGCAGGTAGTGGAAATATTAAAATAAGAACAGCAGATAAAACGATTGACAACAGAGATACCTTGTTCATAAAAACTATTTCTACGTGGTAAAATACAGGTACAGTTTATTACTCACGACTAACAACTAGTATGTATATACCAAAACATTTTGAACAAAAGGACCGCAAAAAGAGCATCGCATTTATGAATGCGTATAATTTTGCTATTGTTATTTCGGTAAAAGAGGATATTCCGATTGCAACACATTTACCATTTGTTGTTGAAGAAAGAGAAAATGAAATCGTGTTGATTTCTCATATGAGCAAAGCCAATGAACAATGGAAAACAATTTCTGAGAAAGACGTCTTGGTGATTTTTTCAGAACCACACGCATACATATCACCTTCTTTATATGAGCAACAACAAAATGTGCCTACTTGGAATTATGTGGCTGTACATGCATACGGAAAAATGATATTACAGAATAGTGACGAAGAAAAATTAAACGTTTTACATAAACAAATGCAATTTTTTGAAGCAGGCTTTATTGAACAATTTAATACGCTGGATAAAAAGTATATTGATGGTTTATTAAAAGGCATTGTAGCGTTCGAAATAACGGTAACAAAATTGCAGGCAAAAGAAAAACTCAACCAAAATAAAAGTGAAAAAGACCGCCTGAATGTAAAAAAACACCTTACAGAAAGCGAAGACTCACTGAAACAGGCACTAGGTGATATGATGCCATAATAAAGCTGATAAGAATCATATAAAAACACCGGTTTTTCCTTCTATTTTTGTCCTGTAAATACAAACCAGTGTTACCATTTGCATTAATTGATAAATATAATATTCCTATTCCAAGATATACCAGCTATCCAACAGTGCCTTACTGGAAAGATAATTTAACGGATACTGCAGACTGGACACTGCAAATTCAAAAAGCTATACAAGCAACTAAAACGACAGAAGGCATCAGTTTATATATACACCTTCCTTTTTGCGAACAACTTTGTACCTATTGCGGATGCAACAAACGCATCACCAAAAACCATTCGGTAGAAACTACCTATATAGAAGCGCTTTTAAAAGAGTGGTCACACTATAAAAAAATATTCGGCAAAAATCTGGTTATTCGTGAATTGCATTTAGGCGGCGGAACTCCAACCTTTTTCTGTCCGGAAAATCTGGTGTATTTAATGACAGCATTATTCAAAGACGTCAGCATACATCCGGAACGTGAATTCAGTTTTGAAGGACATCCAAACAACACCACAAAAGAGCAGTTGCAATCTCTGTATACAATTGGATTTCGCCGGGTGAGTTTTGGCGTGCAGGATTTAGATATAAAAGTGCAGACCGCCATTAACCGCATTCAGCCGTTTGAAAAAACCAAACAGGTAACGGAATGGGCGCGAGAAATCGGCTACGAATCTGTCAACTTCGATTTAATATATGGATTGCCGTTCCAAACAACAGATAGTATTCGGAAAACAATAGAAACGGTTATTACTCTTCAACCCAACAGAATTGCCTTCTATAGTTATGCGCATGTTCCCTGGACTCAAAAATCACAACGCGCGTATGACGAAAATGATTTGCCGAAAGGAAAAGATAAATTTGCTTTGTATGAATTAGGTCAGGAATTATTTGCAGCAGCAGGATATACAGATGTAGGCATGGACCATTTCGCATTGGCAGGAGATGGCTTACTCATCAGCAAACAAAATGGAACGCTGCACAGAAATTTTATGGGTTACACCACTACCAATACAGACGTCTTAATAGGATTAGGAGTTTCTGCCATCAGCGATGTCTTCTACGGGTTTCGTCAGAATTATAAAACAGTAGAAGATTATTATGAAGCTGTCAACAAAGGTCTGCTGCCTGTACATCGCGGCATTAATGTAAGCGACGAAGACATTCTTTACCGCAAACATATTCTGAATATTGCCTGCAAAGGAAAAACAGACTGGACACATGAAATTACCTTGACACCAATAATGGAAAATCAGTTAAACGATTTACAAAAAGACGGATTAATAGAGTGGGAAAATAGTCACCTGCAGGTAACTCCTTTAGGCTGGAGTTTTCTCAGAAATATTTGTGCTGTTTTTGATAAAAAAATGAATGACGACAAGCTGAATCCAAAACAAGATACTCCGAAGTTTAGTCAGGCTGTGTAATTTTTAGTATTTTCACGTCAGATGTCCTGGCACGCTACCACTACCATATATCAGATTTATCCGCGGTCGTTTTACGACAGCAACGGTGATGGCATCGGCGATATTCAGGGTATTATTCAAAAACTGGATTACATCAAAGACCTTGGTTTTGAAACCATCTGGATTTCTCCTTTTTACAGTTCTCCTCAGGAAGATTTCGGCTACGATATTTCTGATTATTACAGCATCGCTCCGGAATATGGCACCTTGCAGGATGTGGAACAACTGATAGCAGAAATTCATCAGCGCAATATGAAAGTGGTGTTTGATATGGTGATGAACCATACTTCAGATAAACATCCGTGGTTTCTGGAATCGCGCGCCTCTAAAGATAATCCAAAGGTTGATTGGTATATCTGGCGCGACCAACCCAACAACTGGAAAAGCATTATTGGTCCGAATGGCTGGCAATTTTGTGCAGAGCGCAATCAATATTATTATGCATCTTTTTTACCTTTTCAGCCGGATTTGAACTATCGAAAGCCTGAAGTGAAAAAAGCCATGTTCGATGTCTGTCGATTCTGGCTGCAAAAAGGCGTGGATGGGTTCCGCCTCGATATTTTCAATTGCATCATAAAAGAAAAAGATTTTAAAAACAATCCGTTTTCATTATTTCATATCATTCCAAGTGAAGAACATCCGGGTGGCAATTTTCAAATCCGAAAATATTCTTTGAATCAGGAGGAAAATTTTGAACTGGCACAAGAACTTCGACGTGTGATGGATGAGTTCAATGATCCTCCACGGATGTTGTTGGGTGAGGTGTTCGGCGGACACGAGAAAATCAAACAATACCTGGGTAAAAAACAAGATGGCTTGCACCTGGTGTTTCTGTTCGATATTTTGTTTTATAAATTCACCGCAGATTTTTTCAGAAATAAAATACTGGAATATGAATACCATTATCCTGCACCCAATATTCCGACGGCAGTTTTCAGCAACCACGATCAGTTAAGAAGTATACATAGAATCGGAAATCATCTTGAAAAAGCAAAACTGCTGGCCTTGTTGCAATTCACTATGCGTGCTGTTCCTTGTGTCTATTATGGTGAAGAGATAGGAATGACAGATGGAAAGATTCCGTTAAAGGAAGGTAAGGACCCTATGGTGAAAGTATATAACTGGGTGCCTCAATTTATTGCAGACCTTTTACCGGTAGGCATCAACCGCGATAATTGCAGAACACCGATGCAATGGAACAATCAGAAAAATGCAGGATTTTCTGTTGCGGAAAAAACCTGGTTGCCAATCAATAAAGATGTGAAGAAGAGAAATGTGGATCTGCAATTAACAGATAAAGATTCATTGTTAAATGTGTTTAAGAAGCTGTTACATCTTAGAAAAAACAATCCTGCATTGCATAGCGGAAAAATTGAAATTGTACATACAGGGAACAAAAATATACTCGCGTTTATCCGTTCTTATAATCAAGAAAAAATCATGGTACTGATTAATTTCAGCAACGCAAGCAACCGAATTTCATTTAATCAGGAATTTAAAGAAACCCTTTATTCGGTTAAATCTGTTGATTTTGCAGGAGAAGAAATGATATTACCTGGATTAGGAGGCATAATTCTAAAAACATAAGGCTGTTTTTATTATTTTTGAACAAATAAAATCTCATGGCTGAAACGCAGGATTACCATATCATAGAGAAGTTCCGGGAAATGGTGGAAAAACGCTATGATTTTAATGAATTGAAACAACGTTTTGATTTGCCGCCGGCTATTACGGAAGAAGTAATTGATGAAATCGAAAATTACTTTTTATCTACTATTTATCCGCCGGCTCCGGAGCGAAAAGAACTGGAAGAGGCCTTTAAAGACTTAGCGGATTACGTAAAACAGCCACGTAAAATGTGGAACCTGTTCGGCGATATGGCACGTGCATTATTCAAGTTCGGCAGACATTTTATGGTGGCCCTGAAAGCAGGCATGGACTCGCTGGATTCCTTTATGGGTGCAAAAAATTTTGAAACGCATATGGCTGAAATTGCCAATAAAAACGGTATCCTTCCGCCTATGAGCGACGAAGATTTTGAAGATACCATGTATCAGCTGCCACGCGAAGACATTGAAAAATTCATACACGATGTAAAAAGCTTGTTTGGTGCAATGGTTAATACCGTGTTGCTGGCAAAAACACTGGACATCTTAGACCACGTTATTCATACCATGGAAAACAAACCGGAGGTATTTCCTCAAAAGGAAATTAACGGTATAAAACTCGGAAAAACTTTATTAAAAAAAGGATACGATCTGTTTTCCAAATACGACGAAGAGACCAAAAAGCACATTGTAGAATTTATTTACAAAAATGAAATGTGGTATATAGATGCTGTCTACAAGAAAAAAGAAGAGAAATAATAAATTACCTTCCTGTTTTATTAAGAAACTTTCACACTTACTTTTTCTGAATTTTCGTACTTTTGATAGTTATTATGGCACGTAAAATTATTTATACAGACGATGCACCTGAACCCATTGGTCCATATTCGCAGGCAGTATATATTAATGGTATGCTGTTTGTTTCTGGACAAATACCAATAGATGCTTTTTCCGGTGCTATGATAAAAGACGGAATCACCGAAGAAACACAGCAGGTTATGGAAAATATAAAAGCTATCTTGCATGCTGCTGAAATGGATTTTTCCAATGTGGTGAAATGTTCTATCTTTTTAACAGACATGCACGATTTTCCAAAAGTGAATGAAATGTATGGTAAATATTTTAAAAGCAGTCCGCCGGCAAGAGAAACCGTAGAAGTGAGTGTGCTGCCAAAAAACGCCAATGTAGAAATATCTTGTATTGCCGTACGATAATGTAAAAAAGAAAATTATGTCAACTTTATCTGTAAATAAAAACACCATGTATTATAAAACAACGTTTATTTTTTCTTTCCTTTTTTTATTTTCCACGCTGTCTAATGCTCAAAATACTGCTATATGTACTGCAGCTAAAGACAGTATGAAAACGCAATTTAAACGTGGTGAGCTCAATTTTTATTTACCAAGTAAAAGTAACCCTAAAGTGGTTCATTACTACAAAATAACCAAGGATAATTATCAGAAAATTCAGGTAAAAAATGCTCCTGTTACAGCCGTAATTAAAGATACAGCCGCAGGTTCTAAAGAATTATCTATGAAAATTGGTATGGATGCAGGTAAAGCATCAATAACTAAATCTCAAGCTCTGGACACCAGCGCAGACTTTAAAAGATGCTATAATGAAGCGTTTCAGTCAAAACTGGATTCTGTGTTTAAATGCGACTTTTTCAGAAAAACAGATTCTATTTTGAAATCGTATGACAATCAGGGAAAAGGCTATAAAAATGTTGATTTTCCCGGCGGTGCAGGCGCATTACAAAAATTCTTAGATAAAAATGTGGTGCTGCCAAAAGACGCAAAACCAAGCGACACGGATAAATTATACAAAGTATACTTTTCTTTCTTTGTAGATGAAAAAGGAGCCTTGTCTGATATCTCATTGATAAAATCCAACTGTAAGGTTTGTGAAGAAAGTATTGTCGCTGCCATAAAAAAACTTCCGGCATTCCTTCCGGCAACAGATGCCGGAAAGCCTAAAAAAGTAAAATATATTTTACCGTACACAAAATCATATATAAAACCTAAAGAGTAAGCGGTTTTCGTTTTCCCGTTTAGTGTATTTTTACAGAAAATATCTCCATTTTTTAAAAATAAAATGGCGACCAGAGAGGCCGCCAACACACACTATTATGAGATAAAATACTCTGGTATATTGAGTAAGTATTAATAAAACAACGCTTTTCTTAAAAAAGTTCAAAAAGAAAGAAATTTTTTTTTAATTTTTTGATTTATCTTTCCATTACTTATGCAAAATTCATTTAACGAACGGTTCAGACAGGTTATTTTCTTTGTCATTCTGCTCTCACTGGCAATTCTTATTTTTATTCAGGTGCGATTTTTAATTCCGGGATTGTTAGGTGGTGTTACACTGTATGTTTTAAACAGGAAATTTTTATACAATCTCATTTATCAGCGAAAATGGAACCGCTATCTGGCTGCCTTGTTGTTAATGCTTGTTGACGCAATCATTCTGCTCATTCCTTTTGGTTTGGCCACCATCTTCGTAGTGCCTAAATTGCAAAACTTTACCGAAAATGCGCAAGAGTTATTTCAGGGTGTTAAAGAAATTATACAACGCATTGATGCAGCAACAGGAATCGAATTGTTGTCTGAAAAAAATATGAGCAATATTCCGGGCATCGTTTCATCGTATTTACCTGATTTTCTAAGTACGGCAGCCAATTTATTTTTCAATATCAGCACTATGTATTTTGTGTTGTTTTTCATGTTGGGCAATGCTCAAAAAATAGAATCTTCGTTGTTGAGGTATATTCCGCTGAAGCCGGAAAACAAGCAAAAGGTAACTTCTGAAACTAAAAATATTGTTACATCTTATGCTATTGGAATTCCCGTGCTGGCAATTGCACAAGGATTCTGTGCCTACATTGGTTACTCAATTTTTGGAATCAACGATCCGATGCTTTGGGGTTTTATTACCTGTGTGTGTTCTGTCATTCCGTTTGTAGGTTCCGGTTTAATCTGGATTCCGCTGGTGGTCTATTTATACGCTGGTGGAAATACCTCTGCTGCTACCGGATTAGCCATTTATTGTGCGGTCGTCGTTTTGAATGTAGATAATGTATTGCGTTTATTTTTACTAAAAGCATTTGCCAATATTCATCCGCTTATTACCTTATTTGGTGTCATCACCGGATTGAAATTATTTGGTTTTATCGGCTTGATTTTCGGTCCTTTACTGGTGTCCTATTTATTATTAATGGCAAGAATATATGCCAACGAGTTTGCCGGTACAACCGAAGAATCTGCTTAATTTAATTGCAGGCTTTCTGCCAGCAAACTGTTGACTTCCTCATGCTGAATAAGGAGCATGGAATGTGCACCGCCTTTTACAGCAATGGCATTTTTAATATTTCTGTATGGAAACATTTCATCTTTTGTTCCGTGGATATGAATGATATCTTTTCGGTAATCTTCTTTGCCTTTCCATTTTACAATGGCATTCACACACCAGTACAAAAAACCCGGATCGTTATTTTTTGCCATACTCACCGCAAGCCTACGCATTCCGGGTACTTTTAAAATTTCGTTTTTAAACAAACTTCCAAACTGAATAAAACCAATGAAGCCTTTGCCGGGCAGCAATTTATGTGCATTGGTGTATTTCAAATGCGTTAAGATAAATGGCATTTCTTTCCTGCTTTTTACGGATGAAATCAACACTACTTTTTGCGGATGTATGTGTTTAATGAGTTCCATCACCATGATGCCGCCCATGGAATTGCCTACCATATTAAAAGGCTTTGTAGTATCTATTAACGGAATAAACTTTTTAACGTAGGTATCCATTGTATCTTGCTTATCGTGCCTCGGAAACGGCAGATACACCGCATTCTCTATTGCTACCATTTGGTGTTTAAAAATGCGTTCATCCGATGCGATGCCGCCAATGAAATAGGTTACCGGAGAATACATAAGTAAAATTAGTTAAAAGAAATTACTTCAAGATAAAGATAACGTTGCTTTATGTAAAGAACGGTTTTCATTTCAGAATATCGTGAATGATAGCCAGATGATGCTTCGTGTGTGTATGCAGAAAACGCATCGTTTGTTGCACATTTAATTTTCCAAAATACGGATGCTCGAAATAGTGATTCTTTTGTAAGGTATTTAATACCTGTATACTTTCTCTGGTTTGTCGTATCGTTTCTTTCAGACTTTCTGAAGTAATGTCTTCTTTGGGTACTACAATTTTTGGCGCATTTGCTTTGCCTCTGGGAATTTTTTGCATGGTTAAAATCAGCATTCTGCCAATATTGAATGTCCATTTGTATTGACCTGTATCTGATTTTTTCAGTTGTTCCGTGATGAGTTTGATGGTTAATAAACTGTGTTCTATTTGCCATCCGACAGAAGAATGCGATACGGACAGATTGGATATTGAAGCATTAGAAATTTGATTTTCCAGTTGCTGAATAAGTGATTCTAATGGCTTCATGCTGTAAAGTATAACAGCATAAACAGTATTCTGCAAATAAAGTTGAGCTTATTGTGTATTGTATTTCAGGATTTATCAAATTAAGATAATGCTAGCTATTTTAATGCCTGAAAATAAGCATGTCACATATGGTGTTTATCCTTAATTTATTTTGAACGGGTTTTGCTGCATCTTTACATTATCAAACAGCGAAAGGCTGGAAACATAGAAACCCAACCCTGAAGTGTAGAAACATAAAAACAACCCAAAGAAAAGAAACCCAAAACCTACCCTGAAGTCTAGAAACAAAAACTCCCACTAGAAACAGAAAAACCCAAGAGCAGCGTCAGTTGCTCTTTTTTTATTTTTAACGGTTTGCAGCTACCCGAAGGGCGGGACTTTTACCACAAAACTTGATTTGAAAAACTAATGATTGATTAACCACAAAACTGTCTTTGGAACACGAAACCCCGCCTTTTGGGTAGGTGCTGTTACAAGCTGCCCTTCTTTCTGTCGTGGTTTGTTTGTCCACTGTGTCACGGTGTCTGTGCGGTTGGGCAGGCACACTCTTTTGCAAGCTTTGGCTTGTGTGTTGGCTTGTGAGGCTTGCAAATGTGTGTGACTGCTGCATGGGCTGAATTATTTATTATTCAATTACTCTGTCAAATATTCCTATTACATTAAAGGTCTTTTCATTTATTGCATTCGGGTCTATCACTATATCTTGATATGAAGCATCAAATGACTTTGGTTTCAGAATTATTCTTTCATGTTGCCAACTTTCCTCGTTAATAGTTTTCTGACTGTAATACTCCTTGAATGTATAACAAGAACCATAATCTAAATCTTGATGGTCGTAATATTCAGCAATGACCATTAAGCCATTTCTACTGCCACCAGTATACCTTTTAAACAAAGCTATTTGACCATCTTGTACTATTTTGTTCATAGAGTTACCAATTATTTTACACGCAAAATGGTCTTGTGTAATTTTTACGCCATCAGGAACTGCAATGAATTTTTCTTCAGGGATACTGTCATTAAACTTAAATTCACCTGCAGCAACTTTTAAGGAATATAGCGGAACACTATTTTCAAATGGAATCAACTGAATTTCTTTTGACTCAGCAATCTCAACAATTGGATTCTTGTTTTCCTTAAATAAATAGATATGCTTTTTAAAATAATTTCGCAAATTTTCGTCACACACATAAATATAGCAACCTAGTATGCCTCTGAGCATAATAGTTTTATAAATATTTATTACGTAGTCTTTAAGAACTGCGTTATCTCTTATTGTTGCAGTACCATTTCTATCTTTATAATTTTCCTTTACTATCTCAATTTCTTTTGATATTGGATTGTATATAATTTCTGGACCAAAAATTATTCCCGCATAATTGAGGTCGTAACCTTGAGTGGTATGAATACAACCTACTTCTTGTGCATCAATATCAGAATTGATGTAATCAATTGCAGTTGAATTCCATTTTAGTTTTATATCTTCTATTTCAATATCATATGCATTAGGATCATTCTGACTTATCCATGGCCAGGCATAACCAGCTATGAATCTTGAAAGTTGATGTTTTTCGTTCTTTTCTCTAAGTTCATTAACGAAATCAGAAAAATTCTCAAATAGAAGCAAGTCATAATTGGTGTCGTTGTATTTGAATACTTTATTCTTAAAACTATTGTCTAATAAATTATTTACAAAATCAACAAATCCATTGCCTCCTTTTACTCTGAACTGTGAATGTAATTTTACATTTATAGAGTTAGACGCATTTTTTAAGTGTTCAAAATCAACAGCATCAACATCAGAAGGTTTTATAGACTGTTTAGCATCGTAAAAATATAATACTTTATTTGACCTTAATTGAGTCCAAGCTAATTCTGAAGTGTTTAGTTTGTCTAGTTTTAGGGCATTACAAACCCTGTCATAAATTGCGAAGTACGGGCCAAGATTAACTCTTTTTCTCAAACGATGAGATTCATCCACAAAAAGAATATCATATGATTCATATTCCAAATCTGAAGGGCCAATAACAAGATTAGAATTTAAGCCATTAATGTTTCGAAAAACTTTTTTAATAGTTTTTCGAAAAGAACCCATTGCTATCACCAAACCCATTTTAGGATTGGGAAACTTTATCTTTAATTGTTTTACCTTATCTACAAATTCTTTTTCGTCTTCACCGAATTCTCTATAATTAAAATCCTCATCAGAAGTTAACATTAACTTAAAAAGAAAAATAGCAAGTATGGTTTTACCTGTGCCTGCGCCTCCTTCTACCAATATTGATTTTTTATTTTCAGATAGAAGTGCGTCAATTATTAACATCAAATTCTTTCTTTGGTCGGCAGATAAGGTCTTATAAGGTGAATACTTAAACAAGTCGCTATTTGAGATATGTTCTAAACTATGCTGGGCAAGTCCGTTACTTATAAGACCATTCCAAATATTTTTAAACATGTCCCAATAGAACTCATCTCTTTGATAATAAGAGTGATTTACCAATCCTAAATTGCCATTTAATAATTTGTATTTGCCATCAGCATGTAAATATTTTATTAAATTGGATTCAATATCTAAAGTCACCGATTTGTTGAATTTTCTGCTTGAAATTAAGTGAGCTTCTTGTAAATGACTTTTGCTTGGTGTTTGCAAATGTGTGAAAATTCGAGAATTAGTATCAATAGTTTCACCAACATAGGCTTGACTTACACCATTGTTATTTAAAATATATACGACAGGCCAATTTTCGCTTACAAAATATTGTGATTGAATAGAATTCAATCCATTATTATTGAACGCAATTTTATTTATTTCAAAATCTTGGTTATAGTTCATCGTACTTTTTTGATGTTCCTTTTGCTTTGTCTACAGGATATTTCTCTCCATTCGTTTTGATTTTGTCCAAGACAATTTCTTTAACATCGAATCCATATTTATCAGCTAGCAAAAACGCAAATGAAAAAATGTCAGCAAGTTCCTCTTTTACTTTTTCAGTATTTGCATCCTCTGCTTTCTTCCAAAGAAATAATTCTAAAAGCTCAGCAGATTCAATGCTTATAGCTAATGCCAAATCTTTTGGATTGTGGAATTGTTCCCAATCTCTTTCATTTCTGAATTTCAAAAGTGCTTCTATTATTTCTTCGCTTTCTTTCATTACTTATTCGGTTTATGCATTGTCAATGCCATTTTATATTCTGCTTCATAAGGCAAGTTTAATTGAGATACCATTTCGGGAATTGCTAATGACCAACTAACGTAGTAATAAGCTAAAATATGGTAGCCTGAAAAAGTCTTGTCTTTAATAGAGTTAATTCGATAATTATCTTTGTCTGGTCTATAGCCTTGAGTTCCTTGTGTTGCTATTTCAAAAGCAATCTTTTTAATTTCCTCTTTTGGTTTACCTTCAAAAAACTGCAAGGCATCAACCATAAACATGGCTGTCGCCATGTTTATACCTATTTGCTCTTGCGATTTTTGAAATTTGTCCATTTCCCTCTGTTTGTATGGGTCTTTGGACTCTAAATCATAAGGATCTTTTTCTATTGAAGATAAAAGGTTGTCAATATCTGTTCTTTTGGTTCTATACTCTTGTTCATTAACAAGTTCAAAGTTCTTGTCAACCTTTAAGTCTTCAGCCCAATGTAAAACCAATTCATATTCTTCAGCAGGTTCTTTATCATCTTTGTATTGAAGATACTCGTCATAAAAATCTGTAGCAAGTTTCATTTCTGATGGAGTAGCATTGAAGTCTTTGATAAAGTCAAAACCAAATAATTCTTTGAACTGAATTGCATTTACAATATTGTAAACCTTGCTTTTTGAAATTATGTCTTTAGGAGAGAGTTCAACAATCTTTTTATCTGTTACAGCCTTCAGGCCTTCTTGTAACATATTGTAAAGAGAGATAAATTGAAAAGGTCTGAGTTCTGCAAATTCATTATAAAGGAAATTCTCAATAAACAAGTCAATTGGAGTATTGAATATTTGACGGTTCATGCCTTCAAATAGATTCGAACAATAATCCGCAATTGACTTTTCAGAAATTCCCATTTTGTTGAATTTCTTGATTGTCGGTTCAAGTCCTTTTATGAATTCTGTTTTATGATTCTGAGTAGAAATAAATAATTGGTTTAACGCACCTTTTCTTGCTTCAATAACAAAATCTAAATGCACTAATTCATGCATAATCAAATGTTCAACCGCTGGGTAACTTGGTTTGTATTTTACAATGTGAGTTTCTCTTTCATAGTTTTCGGCAAACTCAAATTTTGCTGCCGTTGGTATTTCTTCATCTTGAATTATGTCAATTTTTCTGTCACCATCAAATTCAAGTTTATGTCTGTATTCCCTGAATATTTTTTTGCCAGTATCAGTTGCAATTATTTTTTTTGAAATCTCGAAAGCTTGTCTTACAGAGTTCTGATATAACACATCCTTACTCTTATTCAGTTTAATAGCTTGAATGGTGCTGTAAAAAGCAGACTGCAAGTCTGCTTCCATTTCAGCAATCATTCCTAATGCAAAATGAGTGTTTGCATATTTGTCGTTAATCTTTAGAGCTTCATAAAAATATTTTTTAGCTTCTTCCAATTTGCCTTGTTGCATAAGGTTTGCACCAATGTTGTTTATGGTAATATTGTCCTTTGGATTTGCAATTAGTGCTTGGTCATAATATTTCATAGCAGTTGGAACATCATCTTTGAACTTAGCAAAAATGTTTCCCATCATAAGCAATGCCCATCCATTTTTTGAGTCCCAACGTAATGCATCAATTAAGCAATTGATTGCTTCTTCTTGGTCGCCTTCGTCTGAAAGTATTTGTCCCATAATTCGGTGATATTCCGAAATAGCAGGATTCTTCTCGATTAGTTTTTTAAGAATAGGTTTAGCATCAGCATATTTACCTTTCTCACAAAATGCAATAACATTTTGGTAGTCTAAATCTTGAGCTAAAATTGTGGGTGTGTCAATCTCAATACTGACAAAGTCATTGTCTATTGTTACTTTAGGCTTGTAAGGTCCGTAAGTATAAAATTCTTGAATAGCATTGAGCAATGATTGCTGGTCGCCCTGAATAACCGATGGAAATATCGTGTAAAGAAAGTTGTCTATTTTATGAATGATTTGCATCTAAATTAATTCTTGATTTTGGTTAACGCTTTTTTTATTCCTTGAGTCGCCAAAGGGTCATTGTCAACCGCTTCAATTACTTTGTCGCAAAGCCATAGAGAAATAAACTCTTCCTCTGATGAGTTAAAGAATTTGGCAAGCTTTACAACTTGGTCTCTATTCAAATTCCTTTCACCTCTTTCAGCCTTACTCATTAATGCAGTGTCAACTTCAATATGAGCAGCAACTTGTCTGAGTAGCAGATTTTGCTTCTCTCTCGTTTCTCTAATTTTCTGTCCTAGGTAACTCACGTTTCTGTATTTTGACTTGTCAAGAAGTGTCAAATGTAATAATTATTTTCTAAATGTCAGTCCGTGCTGTTGGAAAATTTTAGCTCTTTTGGTTTTGCGAAGCGTTGGCTTTTGTGTCTGGCAAAACCAAATGTGCCATTTTGTGCGGTTGGCATTTCAGGTCGATTTCCAGTCAGTTTATTGTTACTCTGTCGGTCGCAAAAAGGGTTGCCACTAACTCATAAACATACGCAACTCTTATATAAAATTATGCGGCAATCCTACAGAAATTGTATGGCTTTGCGCTACTTTTTTGTTCGCAACTATATGTATTCTTTTAAAGATATAAACTTATCACTTCAATCCAGCAGCAGCACTTATCTCCAGCATCCTGTCAATCGGAACTTTTGCTTTAATGCGCAGCTCTTCATCCATCAGCAATTCCGGCAGTTCGTATTTCAGACACAGGTAGATTTTTTCCAGCGTGTTGAGCTTCATATGCGGACAGTCGTTGCAGGCACAGCCATTGTTAGGTGGTGCCGGTATAAAGGTTTTATAAGGAGAAGCCTGTTGCATTTTGTGCAGGATGCCGGTTTCTGTCGCTACAATATATTCCTGTGCGTCGTCGGTCTGTGTGTATTTCAGCAAGCCGGTCGTAGAGCCAATATAATCGGCCAGTTCCAGCACATCGGCTTCGCATTCCGGATGCGCTATCATCTTAGCTTCCGGATTTTTTTCTTTCAGTTTGCGGATTTTCTCCAGCGAGAAAATTTCGTGCACCATACAGGAGCCGTCCCACAACACCATTTCACGGTTCAGCTTTTTTGCCAGATAGCCACCCAGATTTTTGTCGGGCGCGAAAATAATGCCGCGGTCTTTGGGAATGGCATTCACAATAAATTCTGCATTGGAGCTGGTGCAGATATAATCGCTCAACGCTTTAATTTCTGCAGAGCAGTTGATATACGAAATGACGGCGTAGCCGGGAAATTTTTTCTTGAAAGCCGCAAAATCTTCCGGCGGACAACTGTCTGCCAATGAGCAACCGGCTTTTAAATCCGGTAAAATGACTTTCTTGCCTGGATTCAGAATTTTGGCGGTTTCTGCCATGAAATGCACACCGGCAAATAAAATAATATCGGCAGTGGTGCTTTGCGCTTTCTGTGCCAGTTGCAGGCTGTCGCCAATAAAATCTGCAATGTCCTGAATATCAGCTTCCTGGTAGTAATGCGCCAACAAAATGGCATTTTTTTCTTTTTTCAGCTTTTCAATTTCCGCAAATAAATCCATTGTCGGGTCGATATCCACATCGAGGAAACCTACTTGCGCCAGCCGGGAAATTTTTTCTTTCAAATCGATTGTTTCTGCCATGTAGAATTTTTTTGTTGGTTCGTTCTGAATCTTCGGAATCAAAGGTAATTTGATTTTTCAAATTCCGAACCTTCGGAACGAAATTTTTTAGCTGAACCGTTTTGACTAATAATATATAAATATCTATTTAAAAATTTTTATTTATTACTATTTATTACCAGTGTGAATTGGTGGAGAAAAAGTTGTAAGTAATAAGCAATAAGTAATAAGTTTTATTATACCTGTCTCTTATCAACATACTTTAAACATTCCTTCTTTTACTCTTATTATTTAACAAGCTCTTCATTTTGTTATCATTACACTTACTTACACCTTATGCCTTACTGCTTACTACTAACACCTTAGAATAACTTTATCCATACTGCAATGTGTATACTTTTTAATGTTGCTTTTCGTGTATTAGTTCAGTTTTTATGTTTCTAATTTTTTAATAAGTGCTATTGTCCGTGGAGATTATTTTACAGTGATTTTAAAAGTTGTGGATAGATTATTCTGTCCACATTCATTCACATAATCCACAAATTTTGAACATATTCTTTTGTTGGAAACTAACCCAATAAAATATGGTGTTTTGAACTGAAGTTAACACCTGTGTGTATAACTCTTTTTTTACTTATATAACTTGTGAAACGTGATAAATTGTTCCACGTTTTGGGTGACAAAAAAGCTAATTGCTTGATTAGTACGGATTCTATTTCGGATATTAGTCGATGATATATCAAACATGGGTAAGTCGTAAGTTGTGAATCTTGAATCTTGCATTTTTTCTTGATTTACCTGTCTTCTGTAAACAAGCACTTTATAATTCTCTAAAATCAAATCTGCTTCTTTCCATTCGTGGAATTTAGCCACATTATCTTCTCCTATAATAAGGTGGAAGGTATATTCAGGATATTTATTACTGAGTTCTTTTAAAGTGATGTGTGTGTAAGATGGTTTTTCTAATTGAAATTCTATATCAGATACTTTAAAATATTCTACTTTTTCTGTAGCCAGTTTTACCATTTCTAAACGATGTTGTTCATCGGCCAGTTCGCTGCATTTTTTAAACGGATTTTGCGGTGAAACAATAAACCATACCTCATCTAATGCTGCAGCTTCGCGCATATGAGTGGCGAGCAACAGATGTCCGATGTGTATTGGATTAAACGATCCGAAAAATAAGCCTATATTTTTATGCATGTGTAAAGATGGATTTATAAACGTCTGCTATTCTTTGATTCATTAAAGTTATATCGAATTGTTGTACAAATTGAAATGCATTTTCAACAAGTTGATTTCGTTGTGTTGTTTCACTGTTCAGTAGTTGTAGTTTATACACAGCATCTTCCATATTCTTATAAAGAAGTCCGTTTTGTTGGTATTGCAATAATTCATTAACTGATGGAAAATTATTGCTAAGTATTGGAATTTTAGCAGCCATGGCTTCCAGTAATACCAACGGAAATCCTTCATTGTTAGAAGTAAATAAAAACACATCAAAACCAGAAATTAATTCTTTCACATCGTCTCTGAAACCCAAAAAATGAATATTCATTTTTTGTTGGTTAGTTGATTGTGTATAAGTATGCATCAAAGTTCCATCGCCTATAAGTACGAAATGAATGTTGTTATTTTGTTCGATTACTTTTTTTGCTATTTCTAAAAAGGCATCAATATTTTTTTCTTTTTCCAATGCAGCCACCATTCCCACTATTTTATGTTCATTGGACAAGTTTAACTCATTTTTTATTTTATGTGAATTATTGTTTTCAGTCCACTGACTAATATGTATTCCAGGTTGTATGACTACTAATTTTTCTTCTGTTATAAAAGACTGAAAACCGGCTTTTACTGTTTCACTAACACAGATAATTTTTTTGATTTTCTCAGCATTGTATTTCCATTTTTTGGTAACAGGAAAGTTAACATGTCTATGTATAACGGATGGAATTTTTAATCCGAATAAACAAGCTATATAATAGGTATTGATAGCATGACTATCGTGCAGATGTATTAAATCAATTTGATTTCCAGCGCAAACTTTTTTCAATTTGAATGCTGCTAATATATCTACACCAAAACGTTTTTTGTATGTAAATATTTTGTTTTTTTTTACTTCGTTTCGTTTCTGTAATTCAGCATTTTCCGGACAAAAAATATAATAATCAAAATCAGCGTGACTATAATTAAATAAGGCATCTACCTGTTGTTCGCCACCGCGCCAGTTGACAGATGAAATGATATGTAGTATTCTTTTTTTCATCTCTCTTGCTTACTTAAAAATCCTACACAACAAACCACAAAAAAAATTGAATTTCCAATTTGACTTTCAATAAAGGGTTCCCATAACATCACCATTAATAACATTCCATAAAGTAAAACAAAAACATAATTTTTATCTCTTATAAATTGAATCATAGGTAATAACAATAGGATACAAAAAAGAGAACCTGTTAGTAAACCAACACCGCACATTGTATATAAATATTGATTGTGAATATGCGAATATACTTCTACTTTAAATTGCGGATAGCGTTGTTTATAAATTATATGCATTTCATCTTTTATATCACCTATTCCAACACCGGAAAGTTTATTTTTTTGCAGGATTTCTATTCCAATTTTATCTGATAATATTCTGCGTGAGTCTGAAACCACATTGGCAGTATCTTGCTTATTTTGATATTGTTCTATACCATAAAAAGTATAAGCTATTTTACTTTTTATGGTTGGAATTTTGTGATAAGAAATTACAGAACTTAGGATGAGCAGTAATAATAAACTTATTGTAATCACTATTTTTTTTTGAGTAATCAAAAGTATAGCACCGTACAAGAACAGACTTACGTATAACAAAAGAATTCCGGTTCTTACAGATAAAATATGCAGGAAATAAATAAACCAGATTAACAACAGTACATTTATTAGTTTCTCAAATTTTCCGTTTTTGTATACACTATTGTTTAAAACAAGTATCGCTGCAAAACAAAGTAAAACAGCCAGTGATACGTGATGTATAAGTGTAGGTATTACTTCACCTCTTGCATATAAGTCGGTATAGATTTCACTGTTTTGCAAATATTGAAAATAACTCCAGCCAGAACTATATAAGCAACAAACGATAAAAAAATACTGAATATAAATTAGCTGCTGTTTTGATAATTTATCTACGCTTACTAAACTAAGCGGAATAAATAAATACGGTATTTTATTTTTTATCACTTTAAAATATTCGCTGTGATTTTCCGAATTATAAAATGAAAGCAGATAAACCAACAGTATACCTATTAGTGAAACAGTAATTAAGTTCTTAGATGTTTCATTAAACTTAGTTGCAGGATTTCTGGCGGATAGAAACAGCAACGCAGCGGCAACCACCGATACACTTTGTAAAAACCGGGAAAAGAAAATTCCGGCTATCCATAGAATAAGAATAGCAGTGAAGGTATTTTTTATTTGAGCTGTTGTTAAAATAATACGATTGTTTATTGGAACTAACCCTGCAAATTTACTGTTTATCTATCTAAATTATTGTTACCTTTATGACCGCAGTGTCAACCGACCAGATTACAGATAAAGAACAACTCTTTGAGGACGAACTTTTGCCGCACGCAGATGCCTTGTATAACTTTGCCTATCATTTAACCTATAATGAAGAAGACGCAAATGATTTGGTGCAGGAAACGTTTATGAAGGCTTTCCGGTTCATCAATTCTTTTGATTCGGGAACTAATGCCAAGGCCTGGTTGTTTAAAATATTGAAGAATGGATTCATCAATGAGTATCGCCGTAAGAAAAAGGAGCCCAATAAGGTAGATTACGAAGATATTATTGCGTACCAGGATGCAGATGAAGAAAACGGAGGCGTTGCTTTCGATTTAAGAGAAGATATTTTTGATGGAATGATGGGTGATGAAATCACTATTGCACTTAACAGATTGCCAATAGATTACAAAACAGTTATCCTTTTATGTGATATTGAAGGATTTACGTATGAAGAAATTGCTAAAATAATTGACATTCCCATTGGAACGGTTCGTTCCAGGTTGCATAGAGCACGAAACATGCTCAAAGAAAGTTTAAAAGAATATGCAGAAAAAATGGGTTATAATAAAAGTGAATAGTATGAGCCATATCAGACCACCGCACAATTGCAACGAACTGATGAAAGATATTTCTCTGTTGTTAGACGGAGAATTAGATCGTCATTCAGAAAACATGCTCAGAGAAGAAATTGAGAAATGCGAAACGTGCAAACATTATTTCAATAACCACGCAGCATACAAAAAGAATGTATCTCAAAAAGTAACCAGAATGTGTTGCGGTGAAAATTTCAAAGATGCATTGCGCTCTAAAATCAGAGGTTTATAACAGCTACCTTCTTCTTCCTCTACCAATACCAATTCTTACAGAAAAAGCGATTTCATAATAGGAAAAATCTGTTCCTACTTTTTCACGTTTATTGCTTACCGGAAAATCTGCATGAAAGGTAGGTTTGTAGTCTAATGCCAGTATTAACGGTATTCTTAGCCGTTGTGATGTATAATCAAAACCAATTATCGGAGAAATTCCTAAAGCGAAATATAATTGTTTACTTATTGAATTTTTCTTTCCAAATCCGATACCTGGTCCGGCACCTACATAGGCAGAAAAATTACTTCTTCCCAACATCCAGTGTTTTTCATACAAACCCTGAATATGAATGCCCGGTCTGTTTAAAATCAATCCATGATAACCATACCGTAAAAGAAATTCAATGGCATGGCCATTTTGACTATCAAAAAAATAGACACCGGTAATACCAATACCATAGCCAAATCTACCACCTACAGCACCGGTATATTCCTGTGCTTTTGCAGAATATGAAGTAAAGATCATTGCAATTAAAAATACAATGACAACCAGGTGTTGTTTTTTCAGCATAACTAAATATAGTATTATTCTTCTACAACGTCTGTAGTCAGCCAAAAATTGTTTCTTCCTTCACCAATAATGATAGAAATAATTTGCTGTTGTATGAGTTCTAACATTCCAAGAAAAATAAAGACGGCATGTATTTTACTTTCGCAGGTCGTAAAGATTTCAGCAAAGGAGGCTTTTGTTTTGCTGGATATAAAGGCTGTTAGTTTATCTTTTTCCGTTTCAATGGAGAATTTAAACGGATCTACTGTATGTACTACCTTTTCATTTTTTGTTTTATACTTATCCATTGTGCGCTGATAAGCTTTCAACAACTTGAATAAAGTGATGGTTTCCAGTTCTGCTTCTTCAGCTAATAATTTTACCAGACTTTCTACCTCTTTTTTCTGATTTCCACGGGAATAGCGCAATGCACGGTTTCCTTCAAATTCTTTCAGTACTTCTACAATTTCTTTAAATCGTTTGTAGTCTAAAAGCGCTTGTACCAATTCTTCTCTCGGGTCAATTTCATTTCCCTGTTCATCTATTTCTTTTCGTGGAAGCAACATTTTTGCTTTAATGCGCATCAACGTTGCAGCTACCAAAATAAATTCACTCGCCACTTCGATATTTAATCGTTCCATATGTTGGATATAATCCAGAAAATCATTTGTAATTTTATGGATTGGAATATCGTTAATACTCAATTCATCACGTTCAATGAAAAACAGCAATAAATCGAATGGTCCTTCAAATTGAGGCAGATGTATGAGAAATGGCGCTGACATTATTATTGTAAAAATACAAATACTGCTAAACATATCAGCTTGATAGTTATCTACACACCAAAAGTTACTAACAGAATAAAATACACGGCAGATTTTGTATTCACCCAGTATTTTGGTATGCAATATGTGTTTACTGAAAACCCTGATAACGCTATAGTTTCGGATAATGTGTACCTCAATTATTCAAAAAATAGACTAGCTAACTTCTACAATATTTTTCAGGATGATTTATTGCTGGATAAGGAAATTCGGCCGCAAAATATTTTTGTTTCACGTGAAGCTGCTATGCCGGTTTTTTTTCAGACGACAGATACATTTGAGATGAAGTTCGATATCTTTTCCTGTATCTTTTTTTTAGTAACTAGATATGAAGAATACCTGCCGCATGATAAAGATATGCATGGTAGATATAAATCGGGCAACTCCATACTTGCGAAACCTGAATTCAATTTTTCACCCATCGTAGAAACCTGGCTACATTTTTTTAAGCAGGAATTATTAAAAATCAATTCGAGCCTGGAATTTAAAAAATACGAGTTCGAATATTTGCCAACATTCGATATAGATAATGCATTCAAGTATTTGGGAAGAAACTGGCTAAAACATCCTCCAAATATTTTTGAAGTGAATTACTGGAAAACATTGCTTGGAAAACAAATAGATCCATTTGACATTTATGATAAAATTTTGAGCGAAACAAGTAAATATGATTTGCATAAGATCTTCTTTTTTTTACTGAATGATGATGGTGAAAAGAATAGTAAGGTTTCTCCGGAATCAGTAGAACTCAAAAAATTAATTCAGTATATAAGCAGCCTGGCAGAGATTGGGTTGCATCCTTCTTATACTTCTTTGGAAGAAAATAAAGTGGCTGATGAATACCATAAATTATACCAAATTTCCAATAGAAACGTTTACCACACAAGACAACATTTTTTAAGAATTTCATTTCCGGAATTTATAAAAAATATGGAATCTGCAAATTCATTAGAGTTAGATTATTCATTGATGTATCCGGATGTTGCGGGTTTTCGTGCCGGTACCAGCAGAGCATTTTCGTTATTTGATTTACTTGATAATAAAACCACAAGTATTATATTACAACCTTCCTGTTGGATGGATGCAACTTACGCGTATTATCAACCATTAAATAATGATGAAATACAACATAATTTTTTAACGCTTTTTAACCAACTTACACAAATTAATGGTAAATTAGTTGCAGTATTCCACAACGATTTACTCGCTATGGAAAAATATTGGGGTGTTTTCAGGTTTATTAATCAACAAACAAATTCAGGGGATGAAAAATAAATTGAATTTTAAAATAATATTTTCACTAATTATATTATCATTTGTATTTAATTCAAATGCACAGGATTATAAGTTTTCGCAATTTTATAATTCACCATTGAATTTAAATCCGGCCTTTACCGGTAAAATAAATTCACTTTATCGCTTTGTAGCCAATTACAGAGTTCAGTATTTGCCGTTGCAGTCGCCGTCACCTTTTAATACATTAAGTGCTTCTGCTGATTTTGGTATTTTAAGAGACAAGCTGAAAGGCGATATTTTCGGTGTGGGTGTTGTTTTTACGAACGACAGACAAACAGCCATTCGTTCCAATGTTTGTATGATATCTGTGGCCTATCATAAAAGCTTAGGGAAAGAAAAAAATCATTATCTAAGCGTTGGAGCACAGGCTGGTTTCATTCAACGATCTGTTGATTTAGGCAATCTTGCTTTTGCTTCTCAATTCACAGGTACTGGTTTTGATTTATCGTTGAATAATCAGGAGAATTTCGCCAGTGAAAGATATTTTAAGCCCAATTTAAACCTGGGTTTATTTTGGTCTTCTAACTTCAATAAGATGTTAGGTGCCTATGCAGGCGCGTCTGTATTTAATATCATCAAACCAAAAGACTCTTTTTTCAATTCTGACAATGAAAGAGCAATGCGTTTTAATGCACACGCAGGCTTGTTTATAGATATCAAAAGAGTGGTCTTAATTTCACCAAATGGTATGTATATGTTCCAGGCAAAAGCGCAACAATGGATAGCCGGTTCTTCTTTTTCTTTTAATTTATCCGGTAAAAGCGAACCATATAGAACAGCTATTTCTGCAGGTGTTTGGTATGATGGCAATGGTGCGATTATTGCGTCTACCGGTTTTTCATTCTCAGGCCTGCAAATTGGCATCAGTTATGATGCAACTATTAAACAGGATTTGAGTCAAGCCGTAAAATCTTTTGGTGCTTTAGAAGCTTCCATAATTTATACCGGAAAACCATTGGACAAGAAAAAAGCATACTCACCATTATTGTGTCCTAAGTTTTAAATAATCACACATAGTATACTCTACAGGCCGATGAATTTTCATCCACTTTTTTGTTTCACGTGAAACAAACACTAAGTTATTTCATTTTCAATTTTAGGAATTCAAATTTTATTTTCTTTCTTAAGGTGATTAACTCAATATTGTTTCACGTGAAACTATTCACATCACAGAATTCACAAAGTGAATGAATTTGTGGATAGGTGATATTTGGCCATAGTTTAAATTGTTTCACGTGAAACTTGTTAACCCTAATCCACATACGGGTTATAAACATGTGTATTATTTTGTGGAATTAGAATTTAGTAATAAATTCTTACGACTTACGACTCACGACTTACGACTTATGTATATCTTTGCAACATGTTTCAATCGTATGATGTAATAGTTGTTGGTGCCGGCCACGCTGGTTGTGAGGCTGCTGTTGCCGCTGCTAAAATGGGTAGCAAGGTACTGCTGGCCACCATGAATATGCAAACCATCGCTCAAATGTCTTGCAATCCGGCAATGGGTGGCGTGGCAAAAGGTCAGATTGTGCGAGAAATTGATGCTATGGGTGGATACTCTGGAATTGTTACCGACAAAACAATGATACAATTCAGAATGCTGAACTTATCAAAAGGACCAGCCATGTGGAGCCCGAGAGCACAAAGCGATAGAATGCAGTTCCATTTGGTTTGGCGAGAAATGCTGGAAAACACACCAAATATTGATTTCTGGCAAGATATGGTTGCTGAACTCATAGTAGAAAATGGTGTGGTTTGTGGTATAAAAACTGGTATGGGTATGGAAATCCGTTCAAAGGCAGTAGTACTAACCAACGGTACATTTTTAAATGGCATCATACATATCGGAGAAAAGCAATTTGGCGGTGGTAGAGCAGGAGAAAAGGCATCTAAAGGAATTACAGAACAATTGGTGGCCTTAGGCTTTGAGAGTGGCAGAATGAAAACAGGAACACCACCACGCGTAGACGGTAGGAGCCTGGATTATTCCAAAATGGAAGTTCAGAACGGTGATGAAGATATAGTAGGCTTTTCTTATAAAAACATAGAAAAACCAAAAGAACAACGCTGCTGCTGGATTACCTATACCAATGATAAAGTACACGACTTACTCAAAACCGGCTTTGAAAAATCGCCGATGTTTCAGGGTAGAATTCAGGGTTTAGGACCCAGATATTGTCCGTCGATTGAAGATAAAATTAACCGTTTTGCTGATAAAGACAGACACCAGATTTTTGTAGAACCGGAAGGATGGAACACTGTGGAAATCTATGTAAACGGATTTTCAACTTCACTGCCGGAAGATGTGCAATACAAAGCACTAACCCAAATTCCGGGTTTCGAAAAGGTAAAGATGTTTAGACCTGGTTATGCAATTGAGTATGATTATTTTCCGCCTACACAATTGTCTCTCTCGCTGGAAACAAGATTGATTAAAAATTTGTTTTTTGCCGGTCAGATAAATGGCACCACAGGATATGAAGAAGCTGCGTCTCAAGGTATGATGGCAGGAATAAATGCACATCGTGCTATTAATGATCTGGAACCTGTTATCCTGAAAAGAAGTGAAGCTTACATTGGCGTTCTTATCGATGATCTTGTGAATAAAGGCACGGAAGAACCCTATAGAATGTTTACCTCAAGAGCTGAGTTTCGTATACTATTACGTCAGGATAATGCTGATTTACGACTTACCGAGTTATCGCATAAAATTGGCTTTGCAGAGCAGGAAAGAATGGACAGAGTGCAGGAAAAGAAAGCAGCAACGGAAGAAATTATACGCTTCATAAAAGAATTTAGCATTGAACCGGCAGATATAGATGCATACCTGGAGTCTAAAGGCACAACTCCAATGATGCATAAAATGAAGTTGGAAAAGATAATTACACGACCGCAGATAGGTATTTTAGACTTAATGGAACATGTACCTGTAGTAAAAGAACACTTATCTAAATACGAAAGAGAGTTTTTGGAACAAGCAGAAATATCCGTAAAATATGACGGTTATATCAATAAAGAGTATGATCAGGTGCAAAAGATGGATAAAATTGAAAACGTCAGACTAAAGCCGGAATTTGATTATATGAGCCTGCCATCACTGAGTATGGAAGCACGCCAGAAACTGACTAAAATGAAGCCGCAAACACTGGGACAAGCCAGCAGAATTTCCGGCGTTTCACCATCAGATATTTCTGTACTGATGGTTTATTTAGGAAGATAGTAAATTCAACAATGAAATAATTTATCCATGTATAAACATAAAAGCATACAAAAAAATTGGTTTCATTATCTCCTTATCTCTTTATTTCATTGCTTAATTATTGCTTCCTGTGCTCAAATCACAGCACCTTCAGGTGGAAACCGTGATCAAACGCCACCGGTAATTTCAACATCAACACCAGCAAATTATTCAATTAATTTCAATCAAAAACAGATAAAAATTGAATTTGATGAATGGATTCAACCATTAACGAACCCTAAAACGCAGGTACTGATTTCTCCAAATATTGATCCTTTTCCGGAAATTGACATAGCACGAAATGAATTAATTATAAAGCTAAAAGATACACTGCTATCAAATACCACTTACAGTATCTTCTTTGGTGATAATATTAAAGATAATAACGAAGGAAATGCCTTCACGAATTTTAAATACATTTTCTCCACCGGTCAATATATCGATTCATTAAAAGTGAAAGGAACGGTAAAAACGATGCTGGATAAAATTCCGGACAACACCTATTTATTGCTTTATAAAGAAAAAGAAGACTCTGCTTTTACCAAAAATAGACCATTTTATATTGCAAAAATTGGCCAGGATGGTGCTTTTTCATTAGAAAATGTAAAAGAAGGCGACTATAGAATCTATGCACTAAGTGATAAAAATAGTAATTATTACTACGATTTACCTACAGAAGCAATTGCATTTACGGATACTGTTTATCATATAAACGGAAGTTTGGATACATTGGAAATGCAGCTTTTTTTACCGGAAGATGCTGCTTTACGTATTTTTGAATTTGACAGAGTCATAAAAAATGGCATTTTACATCTTACTTTCAACAAAGAACTTTCTTTTACAAAAGACGAAATAACAGTTCAGGTGGTAGAAAATAAGGATATTGTTCCTGTAGCTTTTCAGGATAAAGATGCTAAGAAGATGACCGTTTATTTTCCTAAACTTCAGTCAGATACAAATAATTTCACTTTGGTTTTTAAACACAACAACCAACTAATAGATACCTTAAGAATAAAAATAGAAAGTAAAAGCTCTAAAATGCCGATTTTGTTTTTTACCGATACAACAACTTACAAAACACTAAATGTTATTGAAACAAAGCCATTAAAATTAATTGCTTCTTTTTATGGTTTAGAAAAACCAGACACTTCTAAAATGATCATTACAGATACTTCAGGAATACAAATTCCATTTTCTGTTTCACAAGAAGTTGATTTGCAAACGTATAATTTTATGGCAGGCTGGAATCCGGGCATAAAATACAAATTGACTATTTTAGACTCAGCATTTACAGATTTGGCAGGAAATTTTAATAAAAAGCAGGAAATTTCATTTTTAGTGACTTACGTTAAAAAATCAGGTAACTTATTGATAACGTATAACTTACCACTAAAATACCGTAATTATATCGCAATTTTAAAAGATAATACGGGTAAAGTACTGAATAAGCAAATTCTACGCGATTCTCAGACGGTTAAAATTGACTACGGTTTACTCTTTTCCGGAAATTATTCTGTAGAAATTATCGATGATGAAAACAACAACGGAATTTGGAACTCAGGAAGTTTTATAAATAAAACATTACCGGAAAAAATATATAAAGAACCCAAACCAATTATCATAAAAGAAAACTGGGATGCAGAAGAAATCATCCAGGTAGATTTCAATAAAAAAACTCCAAACCTAAATACAAATCCTGAACCAGCAGGTAATTTTGGAAACTCTAAGAATACAGAACAATTAAAACCAGGCAATAGAAAAGGTGGTTTCGGCGAATAAATCCTTAAAATTTCTATTAAGTACCTAAAATTCTACTATGTAATCATTATTTGGTACTTATAAACATGTCACATTTTTATAGTAAAAATAGTGATGTCTGCTTAAGTATCACCATTTATGGGTATGCGGCTTACTAACAGATTAACTATTTTTGTAATAACATTTGAGCCCTAATTCAAATGTTATTCTATTGGTTCATTAAACATTTTAACCCAAATAATTAACAAAAATCAAAAAAATCACCATAAATAGTGATGCGACATGTGGAAAGTTTTGCTATTTTTACAGTGACATAACCCTAAGTAATGTTTAAAGGTTTTTAATACCTGCGGATGTACATAGAAACCCTAAATTCTACACACATTCCAAGGATACAAATTAAACACACGAAGTATTTTTCGTTTGTCTGAATTACCGACCTCTTCACTTTCATCTTAGTGTTCATGTTTAATGATAAACTTAAAATAAGTTCATGATTTAAACTTTACATTTTAAACATAATAAACCCTTTGTTATGAAAACCTTTTTACAAAAAACAGTACTTATTATCACATTGATGCTAGGTTACTTCTACAACCAACAGGCAAAAGCACAATGTTCTGATGGTTTCACTAATGCTCAAATCAATTTTGATATGCATTATTTTGCAGCAGCATCCTTGCCAACAAGTCCATTGCAATTTGCTATTGGAAAAAATGATTTGCGTTTTGCATGGTCTGGTGGTGCAAATAACGTTTTGACAGGAATCAATGGTACACACACAGGAGAAGGAAGGAGTTTAGCTACCGGAAGCGATATGGAATTCTCTGTTAGTGCTGGTGCAGATACAATAGTATTTGACAAAGAAGTTTCTAACCTTCGATTCAGTGTGTATGATATAGATAACAGACAAGCAATGAATGTGAGAGCGTATAATGCAGCCGGTACAGCGCTGAATGTTGGTTTAGTGAGACCAACCTCAGGAACAATTATTGTTACCGGACATAATTCAACCTCAGCAACAGCAACAGCAGACGCATACCTTAGAGGTGTAACAGAAACACAGGGAACAGTAAATGTTACCATAGCTGGACCTGTAAAGAAAGTAGTCCTTACTTTTACAAAATCAACTGCTGGTAATGACCAAATATGGATTTCTGATATTACTGCATGTAATAATAACACTACCACAGGAACATGGGCAATCGGCTATCAGGCAATTGCTACACCGGAAGTTGGACAGCCTGCATACATGATAGCCAGCTATGGTGATAGCATAGTAGCGGTTGACATGACAAACAATATAGTTGAGTTATTATATGAAGTAGGAAATACAAACCTAATTGATACCTTGTTTGCTCCGGCAATCAACTCTTTAGCATACGATCCATATAATCAGATAGTTTATTTTTGTGATAATGCACGTACACCAAGTAACAGAGCTGTATATAAATACGATATTAAAACAGGTGTTAAATCAACCTGGATTGCTGATGTAAGAAATTATGGCATTCAGTTATTTGATAACGGAATGGGTAGCGGTGGCGCATCTTTTTATGATGGTGCATTATATCTTGGTCAGGACATGCTCAATGTTAATGAACCTGCCGCTGTTTACAGATTGGAGATTGATACCACAACAGGCAATCCAATATTTGCTTATCGGGTTTGGTCGAAAATAGGAAATACAGGTAGCTCTGTATATGACTGGGCAGATTTTGTTATTAATAATGGTGTATTTTATAATTTCAATTCATCTGCTGGACGAGCTGCCAACACCGGCTTAGAGCATATTGACCTGAACACACAGGTAGCAGCCGTTGGTTATTCTTTAACTGCCGATATCATCAATGGTTCTCAAAGTGGAATAGACTATACCGGTACTATTTACCATTTTTACGATTCAGCATATCAGGCATACAATAATGCCGGTGTTTTAGGTGCAAGAATTGTGTATACAGGTGCAGGCACCACAGAGTTAACAGATGCTGCAGAAGCATTTAAATATCCATATGATTACGGTGATGCTCCAACATCTTACGGACTAACTTATCACTTATTCAGAGTGTCACCTAATTTAACCATTGGTACTCTTATCGATTATGAAATGGTAAGTGCTTCCAATCCACCTGCAAAAGCAGATGATGTAAAAAATACAGGCGCCATCAATGATGAAGAGGGAGTCGCTTCTTTTCCGGCTATTTCAACCTCCTGGTTTTCTTATAATGTAACAGTAAGTGTCAGAAACACTACAGGTGCAAATGCAACAATATATGGCTATATGGACTTTAACAGAGACGGTGATTTTACGGATGCCAATGAAAGATCATTAGCAACAACAGTGGCGAACGGTGCGACGTCAGTAACGGTTACCTGGGTAGGTTTAACAGGTGGTTCCGCTGGTTCCAGCTTTATTCGATTCAGATTGGCCTCAAGCGCTGCTGAGGCAGGAAGTCCGTTTGGTTTTGCCAGAAACGGAGAAGTGGAAGATTATCCTTTTCCAATCTATCAGGTGAATTTGCCGGTAGAGTTAGTTGAATTTAAAGGCGAACTTAAAGAAGATAAAACATCTCTTTTAACCTGGAAAACAGCTTCGGAATTAAACAATGATTATTTCGATTTGCAGAGAAAAAAACAAGATGGTACCGTTTGGGAAACCATCGGAAAAGTGGATGGCTACGGAAACAGCAATCAATTAATTTCTTACAGTTTTATTGATTCAAAACCAGAAATAGGAGAAAATTATTACAGACTACAACAGGTAGATTTTGACGGAAAATTTGAGTTCTCTAATACCATTATGTTGAAACTGGATGCCGCGGCGACACCGGAAGTAAAAGATGATTTTGTTGTCTATCCAAATCCGGCAAAAAATGAATTCTGGATAAAATCTGTACAAAACAGAAACACAGATACCGAACTGACGCTTGATCTTTTTAATATTACCGGAGAAAAAATTTATTCCTCCGTTATGAAAGATAATGTACAGCAAGTAGACGTATCCAATTATCAGGCAGGCATGTATTTTATCAAAATAGGTACTAAAAAATATATAATAATTAAAGAATAATATTAAAAACAGCAGTGTGGAATTGACCATACTGCTGTTTTAATTCATTGTTTTAGAATACCCAACCTTATGAATACAAAGTTTACCATCGCCATTTTTATACTTACACTTTTAAATTGTAGCATTACAGCTTCATTCGCAAAGGTAAACGGCATTGAAAACAATTCTGCATCAACAACTATTTTATACGATTTTGGCGATGCACCAACCAGCTATGGCAAACCTATGCATTTATATAAGCAGAAGCCAAATTTAATGTTAGGTGCTTCTGTAGATTATGATACGAACGCATCGAATAACTCAAATGCTACTGCTGATGATAAATCCGGATCGGTTAATGATGAAGACGGCGTTCCGGTGTTTACATTATTATATGCTTCCAATACATCCTATACCATCCATGCAAATGTCACCAACACAACTGGTGAAAATGCCTATTTATATGGTTTCATAGATTTTAACGGTGACGGCGACTTTAGTGATGCTGGTGAAACTTCTGATATCACTATCGTAGAAAATGGCGCTACTTCAGTAGCTGTAAACTGGAATGGATTAAGTGGTCAGCTGAAATTTGGTGCAACCTTTGCTCGTTTTCGAATTGCAGCATCCGTTAAAGAAGTACAATATGCAAGCGGTTATGCTGCATCAGGAGAAGTGGAGGATTATCCGGTTATTATTATGAGCAGCGTGCTGCCTATAGAGTTCATTTCCTTTAAACCTAAATTTAAAAATGATAATTCTGTAGTTTTAACCTGGAAAACAGCCTCAGAATATAACAATGATTATTTTGACGTGCAACGCTCTGTTGATGCAGAAACCTGGGAAAGTATTGGATGTGTAAAAGGCAATGGAAATTCACATTGGGTATCTACTTATATATTTACCGATGATCATCCATATCCGGGATTTTCCTATTATAAATTAAAACAAATGGATTTTGATCATAAATTCCGCTATTCCATAATTGCTTCGGTAAAGACAGACACCAACCAAATTGAAACCAAAGAAAATGTAACAGTTTATGCAAATCCTGCTAATAATGAATTATGGGTAAAAATTGACAACAAAACGAAAGATAGCGATATGCAGATTTATAATTTTTCAGGACAAAATATTTTTAATTCCAGCATCAGCAAAAGCGAGCAAAGCATAGACTTAAAAGAATATCCTGAAGGTATGTACATGGTTATTGTAGAAAATAAATTATTCAAAATTATTAAAGAATAAGCTGCTTTCTGAAAAAAGAGAAAACGTTTTGCATAATTCCATCGCCGTTTTTGACCTAAGAAAAAACAGGCAAACTCCACAAACACGCTCGGTGTTATTACTTCCTGTATAATTTTAACGGATAAGCACTAAATGTTTTATAACCAATCCTGTTGGCCGGCACTATAAAAAAAATACTCAAAAAATACCACACTTCAACTTATCAAAACAGCCTGCCATAATTTTAAATTCGGATTTTTAAGGTGACCCGACCCTACCAGGCATACGCCATAAATGAATTGGAAAGAATCAGCAGAAGTATGGTTTGCATAACGATCAATTAAACCCAAATTTACTATTTCTACATTCTATAATTCTACAATTAATTAAAACTTGTATCTTGCAGAAATATTAATATTTTACAATTCACCGATTCAATAATTTAAAAAAATGGAATTTATACACTTTTTATTAGAACTGCTCACACACACCAAAGATGTGTTATTACAGTTGTTTCAACAGTATGGACCTTATATCTATGCCATCTTATTTCTGATAATTTTTGTAGAAACAGGACTGGTGATTATGCCATTTTTACCCGGCGATTCGCTGTTGTTTACTGCCGGTTTATTATGTGCACAAGATTCAGGATTAAATATTTATATCTTAATTCCACTATTAATTATTGCAGCAGTTTTGGGCGATAACCTGAACTACTTTGTAGGAAAATATTTCAATGAGAAAGTACTTAAATGGAAATTTAGAGGCAAACCTTTAGTAAATCCTGATTGGCTGACAGAAGTGCATAATTATTTTCAAAAGCATGGCACCAAAACAATAATTATTGCACGCTTTATGCCAATTGTACGCACCGTCACACCTTTTGTTTCCGGTGTGGGAAAAATGAATTATAAAATATTTTTACCGTATGATATTTTCGGCGGAATTCTGTGGGTGGGCTCTGTTACTATTATCGGTTATTTTTTAGGTAATATACCGTTTGTAGAAAAAAACCTGGAGAAATTTATTTTAGGGATTGTCTTCCTGTCTGTTTTACCAATGATAATAAAAGCAATTCAGTTAAAATTGAAGAAATAAATGTTGTATTTTTAAAAATGCAGCATCGCATTTATGATTTGATTAAAAAGAAAGCAACCACTTCGCGTACGTTGCTTTTTTTTGTTTTCATAGTTCATTTAAATATCTGCTTTGCACAGGATACACTATCCGGTAACTTAACCCAAACGCAGGATTCACTGCAAACAACCGTACCGCTTTTTATTCAGGATACTATTGCCGAATGGAAAGAACCCGAAGATACATTGATTTTTGCAGACGATTTTTTCAGTGTATCTAAAAAGGAATCACGGTTTGAAAAAACGAAAAAAGCATTTAAGTTTTTATCTTATTTTAATTACAACGACAGAGGCTACGGCAAAGATTTTTCCGGCGTCGAAAAGTATGAACAATATACAGGCAAAAAAATTACCTGTGTCGATGTTGTCGTTTTTAAACCATTTGGATGCACACCGGAAGGCTGTCCCATTGCCATGAATAAAGGACAAAAATTTGGAAATGCCATCCATTTTAAAAGTAAAGAATGGTATATACGTGGTGATATTTTTTTTAAAGAAGGCGACTCTATCAATCCAACCTTATTTGCAGATACCGAAAAATTACTCTGGCAGCGAAAGAAATTCAAAGATGTAAAAATCATTGTCTTTCAGGACAGCCTGAATACGAATGAAGCAGAAGTGATGATTTTTCTGCAAGACAGGTTGTCCTGGTCTATGGCTGCAGGCTATTACAACGAGCGTGTGGTGTTCAGCGCTTCCACCTTTAATTTTTTCGGCTTGCCCAATACGCTGAGTGTTTTTGGCGGCATCAATTTTAATAAGTACAATCTTTGGGCTGTTGGCGGTACGTATTTATATGAAAATATTCAGGCATCTCAGATAAATTTTACCACGAGTTTTGTCATTGAAAAATTAAATCAGAATGTGGCCGTTTCCGTCAACCGAAAGTTTTTTAATTTAAAAACAGCACTGGCTTTTAATGCGCAATATATTTACAACAACAGTACTTTAAGTTTGAATGGAAACCTGCGCGACCCGTCGAGTTTTGTTAATGCAAAATCCAATTATTATTCCCTGTGGCTGGCCGGTGCCATTGCCGTTAATAAACTCATGCCTTGCAAAGATGATAAACTGAAATTTATAATTGCCACCAAATTAAATTATACAGATTATAAAACACGACCATTTATTATCAATAGAAATTACAATGAACTTTTTATTAAGCAGCAAAATTACCGGTTTGGTTTCGGCATTGCCCGTTGGGATTTTTATCTGGAGAAAAATGCATTTTATATTGATATAGCCGAGTATTTTCCACGTGGCATCAGTGCATCGATTTGGGCAGGTACGCAGATTGATGAAATTTACGGCAGAAGAGCTGTTTTAGACCTCACCATAAATTATGGAATTTATTTAAAAAAATTTGGCTTCCTCTATCCGCAGGTAAACTACAGCGGTTTCATCAGAAACAAAAAAGGAGAGCAGATGCTGACGAAAATAAGCATGGATTATGTTTCCAAAAAAGTGTCGTTTGCAAAGCATATGTATTTCAGGCAAATAGTGAAAGGCGGCACCGATTTAGGTTTTTATATTCCGGAAGAGCGCTACTTTAATATCAATGATTTTAACGGCATCCGCGGATTTTATTCGCCTTCTTTAAAAGGTTCAAAAAGCGTTACACTCAGCCTGGAAAGCGATTTATTTCTCGATAAAATAGTAGCACTCACCAAAGGAATGATTTATGCGTTTTGCGACATGGGCTGGCTGAGTGAGAACGAAAAAAAACTTATTGTTGAAAGCCGGTTTCAATATGGTCTCGGAACCGGTATTCGAATCAGAAGTGTGGATTTAGGGTTGCCTTATCTGGATTTCCAATTTAGTTTTTATCCGAAAGGAAAAGATTTCGGCGCACAATTATTTCAGTTCAAGCTTTACGAACAGAATATAAATGCGGTTTCACAAAATAACATGTTTACAGAATAAAATTTACCATTCGCAACTGCACTGGTTTTCCGAGCTGTAATCTTGCGCAAAATTAATCCTGGATTTTCGTTGCTTATCGAAATAATAAAAGTATATAACTTTCGGACCTTTCAGAGCAAGAAAATACTTGCCGGTCGTTTTTCCGTTTTTAATTTCATTAAATGAATATTCTATTTGCGGAACGTCACCTTCTATTTTTTCAATAGTTTTCTCTACACTGAAGCTGAGTAAATAACCATCTTTTTGTCCTTTATATTGCACAAAACCATTGGCCCAGTCTTTATCAATGACATTAAAAGATACCTGAATCGGATCTTCCGCATAAGCAGAATCTGTGGAGGTAAAACAAAGGTGTAGTTTTTGAGAAAATGCGTTGTTGGCAACAACAAACAGCATTAAAAAAATAAAGTTTTTCATGTGTTTATTTCTTTTTCACTTTTTTTCCTTTGGTCATCTTCTCATACATTTCATGTATCATACCATCACCTAAACCCACTTTCGGCACGTGTAATGTTTCGATGTTTAGTCGTTTCATGATATGCATAAAAATCTGCGCTGCCGGAACAATCACATCGGCTCTGTCGGGCCGGAAACCGTATTTTAAAATACGTTCGTCTAAAGTCATTCCATTTAGCGCATCAAATGTTTTTTGTAAATCACTATAGTACACTTGCTGTTCTTTGCGTTTCACAAAATGCTTTTGAATGGTATTGATATTTCCGCCGGAACCGATGCCTAACAACGGCGTATATTTTCCTTTGAAATGATCTACCCAAACGTCGAGTTCTTTCCAGTGTTTTTCTTTCACTTTACCCAAGGTCATGCGCAGGGTACCGATATTGAACGACCATTTATCAACAAGCTTTCCTTTCGATAATAAAATCAATTCTGTAGAGCCGCCGCCAACATCTATGTACAGGTAATTCTTTGAAACATCCAGTTGAAATGTTTCTACATGATTGGAGAGAATCAGTTCCGCTTCTTTTTGTCCGCTGATGATTTTGATATCGATGCCGGTTTTTTTTAAAACCTTGGCAACAATTTCTTTAGCATTTTTGGCATCACGCATGGCAGATGTTGCGCACGCCATGATTTGCACCGGCTTGTGCACATCTATCAGATGTTTGAATGCCTTCATGGTAGAAAGCAATTCTTCTTCTTTTTTAGCAGAGATTTTTCCTTTTAAAAAAGCCTCTTCACCTAAACGCAGTGCCACGCGATACATGGCATCTTTCACAAACTGCGGTCCGGTTGGTGTTTCATACACATTAATAAAAATTAAGCGGACAGCATTGGAACCAATATCTATAGCAGCGAATTTCATGTAGGCGATTTACGAAAGCAAGTTACGGTTTTATATTCTAAATATATGGCGTTGGAGATTTGAAAATTATTGCAAAATAGTAAATAGGGTTGATTTTCGGTTGTGTAACTTTGTAATTATGAATGCCATATTTTAACACTATATCTAATGTTTGCTGCCCTCATCAACTACTAAATTACCTTTAGTCAGAACGCCAACCGACAAGAAGAATGTTTTAAAATAAGATAAAATTCATAAAGTATCAGTTTCATTTATGTTTAATTTCGATTTTCATAGTAATGAAGTTTTTCTATTTAGTAAAAAATTTTAAATAAATTAAATAAAATGGATATAAAACATAAAATACAAAACCATAAACTAATCATGTTTGTCATGCTGTGGTTGTTGTTAGCAGTAATAATTATTGGCTTGTTGTTAAAAGGACAAGCTCTGCTTGGTGTTGGCATTGCACCAACTGGATATTGTATATCAGGAATTATTAAAAATTATTAGAGAAATGAACATAAATTTTAAACCAATAGAAATAACAGGGAAAATGATACTCTCTTTTTTCTTAGGAATTGGATATTTGATTTTAGTTATTAAATCAATATTTGATAAAAAGACAGAGAATAAGATTTTTGAGTTGAGCAATAATATTTCTAACTCATTAAGCGGAAACAATCAAAACCTAGAAGTAAAAAGAATAGATTCCGAAACAAGTTCGGAATGACGCGAAGCGTGTATTACGGTTCGTCTATAGCCGTCCGACATGCTGTCCCGAAGATTCGGGATTGTTTCAGCATCTAATAAATCAAAACCAATCATTTAAATCAGCGCTTCTTCTTCACACCAAAATCTTTCCAGAAATCATAAATCGCATCCTGGCTTCTGACAGCTTTTTCAGGTGTAGTTCTGGTTCTAAAAATATTGGATTGTGTTTCATTAAAAATCCTGGCTTTCACATTATCTTTCCATTGCAGTTCCATCATCTGCAAGAGTTGTTTCTTTATTTTATCATCCAGTATCGGCAACACTACTTCAATTCGGTGATCCAGATTTCTTGTCATTAAATCTGCGCTTCCGATAAATAAATCAGGCTTTCCCAGATTATGAAAAACAAACACACGGTTATGTTCCAGAAATTTATCTACAATACTAATGGCTTCAATGTTGTCGCTGATACCTGGTAAACCGGGAACTAAAGAACAAATACCACGCACGATCATTCTTATTTTAACACCAGCTTTGCTGGCAGCATATAATTTTTCTATCACATCTTCATCCACCAAATTGTTCAGCTTTAAAAATATTTCTGCTTTCTTGCCTGCTTTTGCATTTCTAATCTCACGGTTGATTAAAGTGGTAAGCCGACTTCTCAAATTAAAGGGAGCTACCATTAATTGATTGAATTTCGGAACAGAATAATTTTTATCAAAAAATGAAAAAATTTGTCTTGCTTCTTTCGTTATGGTTTGGTTGCACGTAAACAATTGCGCATCGGTATAAATACGCGCTGTTTTTTCGTGCAGGTTTCCTGTACCGATACAGCCATAATAAACTTTAGTGTCTTTTTCTCTGCGCGTAATCAGGCATAATTTGGAATGTACTTTCAGTCCTGCAATGCCAGTAATGACACGCGCACCGGCATCGCGCAGGATTGTTGCCCAGTCGATGTTGGCTTCTTCATCAAAACGAGCACGCAACTCAATAAACACGGTAACATCTTTGCCATTATGTAATGCAGTAATCAGTGATTTTATCACATGAGAATTGGATGCCACACGATAAAGCGTACAGCGAATATGAGATACATTCGGATCAATGGCTGCTTCTCGCAATAAGTCTAAAAAATAATCGAACGAGTGATACGGATAATACAATAGTATATCTTTCGTTTTCATTTTTTCTAATATGGAACGTGCTTTTTCCAAATCAGGATGCGGAATATGCTGCAAATCAGGATTTAATAAGTGTGTTTTGCCTAGCGTTGGAAATTTGATAAAATCTTTGAAATTGTGATAACGGGCACCTGCATACAATTGCACTTTATTATCTAATTCCATTTTTTTAATCAGGTAATTTTGAAAATCTTTCGGCATCTGTGCATCATATACAAAACGTAATGCATCCGCACTTTTACGTTTTTTCAGACTCATTTCCATCGACTCCATAAAGGTCAGTGAGACATCGTTATCGACATCTAATTCTGCATCGCGCGTAAATTTTATCGTGTATGCTTCAATCTTATCGAAATCATAAATCTGAAATATAGATTTTAAATTATACCGAATAACATCGTCTAAAAATAAAATGTATTGTTTGTTATTTTTAGAAGGCAACACCAAAAACCGTGAGATGGATGCGGTTGGTACTTCTATTAATGCATAATGTGTTTCCCTGGTTTTAGTTTTAGAAAAACGAATGGACAGATAAATAGAAGCATCTAATAAGGTTGGAAATTCTTTTGCTTTATCCAGCATGATAGGAAAAATTTCCAAACGGACTTTTTCCTGAAAATAATTTTTTACGAATTCACCTTGCGCTTTGTCCAGTTCTGTTTCATTCAGGAAAAAAATATTTTCTTTTTCCAGTTCTTTAATAATATCAACGTATGCTTTGGTGTATTTTTTTTGGAGAATTTTCAGTTTTGCCTGAATGGCAACCATCACTTTTGCCGGCGAAAATCCCAATTCCTGTTTTGCACGTTTGTCAAAATCCATCATGCGTTTTAGCGTGGCAATGCGCACGCGAAAAAACTCATCTAAATTATTTGAGTAAATACCCAGAAATCTTAGTCGTTCCAGTAAGGGTACATCTTTGCACTCAGCTTCCTGCAGCACACGCTCATTAAATGAAAGCCAGCTTAACTCTCGGTTTATAATAGGAATTTTTGTCATGGTGCAATTTTTGGAATGCTCAATTTACTTACTTTTCCATCAATAATTTAGGGTTCACATAAATTTCACATTTCCCTTTTTTAGAGCCAATATCATGCCATGATTTTATCTCTAATGAAATTCTGAATACCGAGCAGGTAGGAAATTTTTCAAGAGTTGTTTTTGTCAGCTGATAAATTAGCGAAGACAAAATCGGCTCGTGTCCGAACAAAAAAACATCGCTGAATTTATTATCAGTTTGTTTAAGCATTTCCAGTATGGCTGAAGAAGTACCGAAATAGATAACCGGCTCTATGGAGATTTTTTTTAAATCAAATAAGACCAATTCTGCAATTCCATTTGCAGTGGTGATGGCACGTGTTGCCGGCGAACTGATAATTAAATCAGGTATAAGATGATTTTCTCTCAAATAATTTCCAATAATTTTTACAGCACTTTCACCTCGTTCATTTAACGGTCTGGCTATATCATCCAAATCAGGATGATCCCAACTGGATTTTGCATGTCTAATGATGGTTAGATATTTCATCTGTAAAAAGTATACTATTTTCCATAAATTTAAACATTCTGCTAAACAATGATCGAAAAAAATGAACTTCATAAATTAATTCATTCGTTAACACCCAACGAAAAAGCTTATTAAAAAAAATTTGCGTATAAATCAAAAAATAATGCAGAAAATCCATATCTTTTGTTGTTTGAGGCTATCCTGAAACAGGAAGAATACGATGAAGAAGCATTAAAGAAAAAATTAAAATACACCAAACTCATTAATAATTTTTCTGCAGCTAAAAAATTATTTATCAGATTTAATTATTACAACTTTTTCTGCCATTCAGGAAAATAATTCTGTCGAAAACAAGCTGCTCTCTGTTTTACAACAATTGCCTTTTTTGATATAAAGACGAGTAAATAATCTATTGGAAAAGAAAATAGTACAAGCAAATAAAATTGTGCAGGATTTTGAATTATACAATTATTGCGCCATTATCTATCAATATGAAATGTTGATTTTGGAAGTGGACAAACATTATGAAACTAAGAAATCAAAACTGACGAACGAGTTTTTACAAAATCAGGACAAGCTTCACAACACACGGAACTATCAACATTTAAAGGATGAATGGCTGATGATTCGGCAAGATACCAACACCTATATCAGAGAAAAAAATAAGATAGATTTTGTTTCAGATAAACTTGCAATTCCATATTTATCGGATATTGAAAAGGCAACCACCACAGCTTCAAAAATCTTGTTTCATTATGTACGCGTCGGCTATTTCCTGATGATAAACGATGCAGAAGCAGCATATGCAGACAGTGTTACTCAATACCTAGTATTAAAAAACAACCCGAATTATTGCAAAGCCAATGAAAAGGAAACCATTGTTGCATTGAGCAATTTTGTATTGCGCATGCTGAACGTCAGCAATTTCGAATATTTTGATGAAGTGAAAAATACGTTGCTGCAATATCTGGAAAACTCAAAGGATATTGATTTGGTGCAGTCTAAAAAATTGAATCTGGCGTTGGTAGAAAAAATCAATACCTGAAACAAAATCGGTTTGATAAAATATACTCGTTGCTGCCAACATACAGCAATGTGTTAGATTTTTATAACAAACGACAGGATATTCAACTTTCCATGTTGTATGATATGGCGATGATTTACTTTTATAATGATCAGTTTGAGGCTTGTCTCGAATTTATTTCAAAAGTTTTAAATCATAAGGCTTTGCACACCATGAAAGATTTGGAAAGTTATAGCTTGTTGTTAAAAATGTTTGTATTTGTTGAGCTAAACCAGATACACCACTTCGATACGAATATCGAGAACCTGAGAAGAAAATTATACCGCGACGATAAGATGTTCAAAGCGGAAAAATGCCATCTTAAAAATGCTGGTAGATTATAGTCTGGCCAATAACAACGCAAACAAGGTAAGTATATTGACAGAACATAAAAAACATAGAAACTATTTTACAGGATAAGCTCGAACAAAACATCATCAATTATTTTCCGATTCACCTCTGGCTTGAAGCAAAAATGGAACATAAAACCATTTACCAGAAATTCAACAATAAATAAGCCGGAAAATTTAGTTTTTTAATAATTAAAATATTGACTATCACTATTTTGAGCTAAAAACTGTAGCTTAAGAGCCTTAATTTTCACACTCTTTTTTCATTGATTCAGGTGATAATGTATTCTACTTTTGACTCATCATCATCAAAATTAAACCTTATGAAAAAAGTAACCACATTATGCTATGTATTGGCACTGTTCAGTTGCATGTCCTGCAATTCACAAAATAATATAAACTCCAAAAGTCAGGCAACTTCTGCCACATCAAAAAACAAGAACGTCGATGCAAAAGTGTTACTTATGCAATTGTCATCCATCAAGGACAACCAGGTAACGAAAAGCGATGCAGTCCTTTTTTTATTGCCGCAAGGCTGGAAACAACAAAGTCAGTTAGATTGGGATGCCCAAAACACACAATTTCCGGCGAGTGCCTATCTGCACGTAAATAACCCTGAAAATACGGCACAATTACACATCTATAAAACCTCATTCTATACGTTGTCTAATCAGTCAATGCAGTACGCAGGCATTGGATTGGGCAGCAAATACATGGGTGGCACAGTGGTGGCCAGCATGCCATCAAATACAACAGAGGCTACGATGAGAACATTAAACGAAATGAATGCGTTGCCTGCCGGTGTAAAAATCACCGAAACAAAAGTCATTAAAATTGAAAGCACCAACCCGATAGATATTCAGGCGAAAAAACAAAATCCGCAGGTAGAGTTCATATCAGATAATGTCATTAGGAAAGGCACATTCACAAAGAATGGCGAAAATTATACGCTATTCATAAATGCATATATAAACGGAACGGTAAACAGGAGTTTGAATTTTTCTAACTGGCAGGTATTACCAATTCTGTTTTTTATTAAACAAGATAAAGATGAAAAAACTAACACAGAATTGTGTCAGGCTGTTTTAAAATCCATTCGCTATACACCGGCATTTATCTGTGCGCAAACACAGGTTATAAAATACCTGACAGACCAGTATTATCAGGGCTTACGTAATATTGAGGCCATCAGTCAGCAAATCAGCCGCAACAACTACGCCATGATTGCAAGCATAGATAAAAGTTACGAAAAGGCAAATTCTACGTACAAGCCCACCAGCGACGGATTTTCGCAATACATCAAAGGCGTTGAGATCTATTCAGACGGCAATGGCGCAAGCTACGAGTTGCCAAGTTCATACAATACTGCCTGGAAAAACGGCAACTGAGAAATCATTTTAACCAATGAAACCAACTATAATCCGAACATCGGCTCCACACAAAACTGGGAGCAGTTAAACAAATAATATTCATCATCAAACAATAAAAACTAAAACACATGAAAAAACTAATCATTCTCAAAAGTATCCTTGCAATTCTAGTAGAAAGCAGTGCAATCAGCACCTCTTCATGCAAAAAAGAACAATCAGCGGAAGAAATTCAAACCAAACGTATCAGCGACATCATTCCGCAGAAATAACTGGATTCATTAATAAGTCTCGGTGTCACCATTCACGAAGGCACCACACCGCCAATCGTTAACGGCATCTTTGTTGCCAATCCAACAGTGTTGTTTGCTTCCACTGTTGCAGGCGATATTATAGGAAATACATTCGCAGATGTTAAAGTGAAACTGACCGACCAGAATAATTCAACTTTCGGAATAACATTATTTGGAAAAAAGCTGTTAGGCG